>NZ_CP058278.1:602053-903080 GCF_013389455.1 Flavobacterium inviolabile
ATGCTATTTATTCGGTTACAAATGTATCACATTTAAAGTTTCCCCTATATACACCAGGGTCTTTTTCATCACTTCAAATCCCATCTCTTCCAATGCCATTTTGTACTCTTCCAGCTGTTTTTCATACTTCGCCTGATGCATCCCGGTTTTATAATCCAGCAAATAGGCTTTCCGTTCTTTTAAAACCACTCTGTCCGGTTTAATGGTTCTGTTCCCTTTTTTAATAATACTCTGTTCTTTGTAAACCACATTGCCTTCTTCAAAAAACAATTGCAGTTCGGGATGCTCCACAATTTCCCACAGGGTTTTTTCTACTTCTTCCTTTTGCGTATGCGTTATCAGTCCGCTTTCCTGCGCCTTGATTATCGCCAGCGGGATATCGTTGCCGGTTTTTACAAAAGACAGGATCTCATGGAGTACATTTCCAAATTCAATAGCTCTTTCCTGAGCCGTTCCCCACATCAAAGCTTCTCTTTGGGCGATTTTCACGGCCTTAGGATCTAATTTCTCCTGAACTACCGTAATCAGCTGCTGTTGCTCTCCCTGCGGTCTGGCTACAGATTTTCGTTCCGGTGTTCCAAATTCGAAGATTCTTTTTTCCTCCTGATATACGCCTTTATAATCCAGATATTTAATAAAATAGGAGGACATATTGTTTTTCAGCTCGCCTTTACTGCTCACATTTTTACCGGAGATAATATACAGCTGTTCTTCCGCCCTCGTAAGTGCCACATACAAAACGTTGATATTGTCCAGTAAATCCTGCTGGCTTTTTTCTTCATAGACCAAAGCGGCTTTTTCGCCATATTCCGACACTTCTTTCCTGACATCCACCAATGCTTTCGAAATAGCAAAATCGGCTTCATCCATTTCCAGCCACATTTTACTTCGCGGCGCGCGCGCATAGTCTTCTTCCGCAAACGGGAAAATAACCACCGGAAATTCAAGTCCTTTCGATTTGTGGATCGTCATGATCCGGACAGCATCATTACCTTCCGGTGACGGAATACTGAATTTCGATCCGTTTTTATCCCAGTATTCCAAAAAGTCGGCAATTCCGGATTGTGTTCTCACATCTCTTTCCAATACCAGATCCAGGAAATACTGTACGTAGGAAATCGTACTTTTTTCTTTTATAAAAACGGCCACAATAATTTCCACCGCTTCATACAGGGATTTTTTACGGCAGTCTTTAAACGAGATGATAATCCCCAGTTCGTGCAGCCATTGTTCCAATCCTTCTTCCGTTTCCTGCTGCATACCTTTTTCGATACAATCGTGAACCGGCAGCTGCGTTTGCCTGTATTGCGCAACGAAATACAAAAAGGCAGCTTTCGCTTCTTTATCGTTATTGTTTTTCAGGTATCGCAGTACATTCAGGATCAAACGCACCTCTGTGGCATTTTCAATTAACAGGGTTTCCGACGAGAGTATCTTAACCGAATTTTCGGTTAGAAAATTTGCCAGCGCCACACCCGAAGAGCGCTTACGGGTAAGCAACACGATATCTTTATAGGCAAAACCTTTAGCCACTACTTCTTTAATGGTCTGCAATGTCGCTTTCAGGTACAACTGCTCTTTTCCATCCGCTTCTTCCTCGTTGTTTTCGTCGGCCTCCACTACATCCGGAATAAACGAAATATTCACATAGCCGCCGGTTTTAGCATTTACCTGCTGATGGCTGTGGTTCCTGTACAGATCCTGATAATCCGCATTGGAAAACTCATCAGACAGCATGGCAAAAAAGGCGTTGTTGAATTCGATGACTTCCGAATAGCTCCGGAAATTTTTCTCCAGACGCACCAATTGCTTGTCCGGATTTGAAAAAGGGTTCCGGCATTTGCTCAAAGCAATAAACTGCTCTGCTTTACCGCCCCGCCATCTGTAAATGGATTGTTTCGGATCGCCCACGATCATCAGCGAGCCTCTTGTTCCGCTCAGATCTTCGCTCGACAGCGCATTATCGATTAACGGAATCAGGTTGTGCCACTGCATTTCGGAAGTATCCTGAAATTCGTCTATAAAAAAATGTTTGTACCGTTCCCCCAGACGCTCATAGATAAAAGGAGCCGGCTGGTTCTGAATTTCTTTATAAATAATCGCATTGAACTCGGAAATAGACAGGATATTCTGTTCTTTCTGAATCCGCTCCAGTTCTTTACTAATGGAGTTCAGCAGCGATAAGGGTGTAATATTTTTTAGAAAGGCCTCATAAAAACTTTTCTTTTCATAGTTTTTATAGACTTCCTCCAGCAACGTTATTAACGTTCCGGATATGCTTTCTATAATTTCTTTGTCTTTTGCCGTTTTATTAACGGCTATATCTTCGGCTTCCCGGAATTTTTTATGGCTGCTTTTCAGTTCTCCTTTCTGAATGTATCCCAAATGATTCGGAAAAGTTCCGCGGGAAAACGATTTTAAATCGATGCCTTTGCTTTCAATCAACGCCATTGCCTCATCGGCTTTCGCCACACAATCGGCTTCCAGTTTTGCAATAGCAGCTGTTAACTGCTGTTTGATGACCTGGAATTCCTCAATTGTTTTATCCTGGAAATTAACGATCTCATTCCGGTTGTTTTCATTCATCAGCAGCCTGCCCACATCCAGTAATTCCCCGGTAACGTCCCAGCTTTTATCATTATCCGTTTTATCAACTGAAAAGTCTACCAGGATATTGGTCAGTTCATGGTCTTCCCCGGCTTTGGCGACTATAGCATCAACCGCTTCCTGCAATAACGAATCGGTTTCCAGAGAAACGTCAAACGTGACCGGAAGATTCAGATCATGTGCAAACGCACGAATAACCTTATGGGTGAATTTATCAATGGTCGAAATATCAAACGAGGCATAATTGTGAATGATATTTTTAATAATAGCTTTCGATTTATCTTTAATCGTAACCAGACTGAGCCGTATTTCGGCAGCAATATCCTGCATCAGGTCCATTGCTTTGTCATTTGGCGCTTCTTTTGAAAACTCCGACAAGCTGGAAACAATCCTGGTTTTCATTTCCTCAACCGCTTTATTGGTAAAAGTAATGGCCAGGATTTTTTTATAGGCATCGTTGGTATCCGATTGCAACAGTATCTTTAAATACTCTTTTACAAGCGTATAGGTTTTTCCGGAACCTGCCGAAGCATCATATATGGAGAATGCAGTTTTATTCACAGTTAAGAAAAGTTTATATTGAAATTACCAATAACGGAATAGAGAATTACTATTTTTTATTCCAAAGTTTAATTTATAAATTTGAATAAAAATAATACTAATCTATAAAAAATCATACTATGGCTTTCGAATTACCACAACTCCCATATACTTATGACGCCTTAGAGCCTCATATTGATGCCCGTACAATGGAAATACACCATTCCAAACATCACAATGCATACACTACAAATCTGAACGCTGCTATTGCAGGAACAGACCTGGAAGGAAAATCTATTGAAGAAATTCTTCACAATCTGGATTTATCCAAAGCTGCTGTACGTAATAATGGTGGTGGTTTTTACAATCACAATTTATTCTGGGAAGTAATGTCACCAAACGGCGGCGGACAACCAACAGGAGAATTAGCTGAGGCGATCACAGCGGCTTTTGGTTCTTTTGAAGAATTTAAAGCACAGTTTTCAAAAGCTGGAGCAACACAATTCGGTTCCGGATGGGCCTGGCTTTGTGTTCAGAAAGGCGGAAAACTGGATGTTTGCGGAACGCCTAACCAGGACAACCCGTTAATGCCGGGAATCGGATGCGGCGGTACGCCTATTTTAGGAATGGACGTATGGGAACATGCTTACTACCTGAACTATCAAAACAGAAGACCAGATTATATTGAAGCTTTCTTTAATGTAATTAACTGGGCTGAAGTAGCAAAACGTTTTGCAGCTGCGAAATAAAGATATCTTTTACAAAAAAAACCGAAAGAATCATCCCTGATTCTTTCGGGTTTTTTTATGCCTTTTTATAAAATGAAAAAGGTGGAATAGAATTCCACCCTTTTTGCCCCAAATCTACCATAAACTTAACCTACTAATGCTATGGTGATACAAATGTATTGTCAACGCTTTCCGTCATCAAATAAATCAGATTATCTACTAATAAATTCGATAAAAAGCGCGTTTTTAACTCTTTAATAAGCACGGGCATCCTTACCTTCATAAAAATTCATAAAAGCCCGGTTCACAACACGATTACCACCATTTGTCGGATAGTCGCCTGTAAAGTACCAATCTCCTAAATTTTTAGGACATGCTTTGTGTAAATTTTCAACGGTCTGGAAGATGATTTTTACCTCTGCTCCCACACAGGAAGTAGTCAGCATTGCAGCAATTTTATCGGAAATTTCCTGATCTGTAAAAGGAGCATACATTTCTTTTACATAGTTAACCACTTCACTATCCGGTAAATTTTCCTGTGCTTTCGATTTTTGATAGACTTCTTCCACTATATGGTACAGGTTACGCTCTTTCAGCAATTCCAAAGCGGCCTGAAAAGCAACCAGTCCTTCCAGTTTTGCCATATCGATACCGTAACAATCCGGATAACGGATCTGCGGCGCCGAAGAAACAATCACTATCTTTTTAGGATGCAGCCTGTCCATCATTTTGATGATACTTTTCTTTAAAGTTGTACCGCGAACAATACTGTCATCAATGATAACCAGATTGTCGGTCGGTTTAATAACCCCGTAGGTCACATCATAAACGTGTGCTACCAGATCATCA
Source organism: Flavobacterium inviolabile (assembly GCF_013389455.1). Lineage (NCBI taxonomy): Bacteria > Pseudomonadati > Bacteroidota > Flavobacteriia > Flavobacteriales > Flavobacteriaceae > Flavobacterium > Flavobacterium inviolabile. The sequence continues at coordinate 606,778 of NZ_CP058278.1, forward strand.
CGGCTGCTGTCTTCTGTAATAAACGTACGCAGCTTCGCATCTTTAATCGCCACTTTTTCGGTTCTCAGTTTTACAGAAAGGATATCCTGTAACTTCTCAGCCGTTAAAACTTCTTTATTCGCTAAGATATCGGATATTTTACGCTGGTTTAAGAAATCCTGAGCCGCTTCCACCATTCCGTAAAAGGAGGTTTCTGCAGTATTGGGAATATATGAGAATACCGTATTGTCCGTATCATTATCAATAGCCTCTAAAACAGCCGGCATGATCAGTTTACCCAAATCTTTACGTTCCTGGTAAATTTCGGCATCGCTTCCTCTTGAAAAATAGATTCTTTCAAAAGAACAGGCTTTTAAAGGTAATGCCTCTCTGATTTGTTTGTCCAGTACGCGGCCGTCTTTTTTTACGATAATGGCATGTCCCGGAGTAATTTCCTGAATGGCTTCAAACGGAACATTAAAAACGGTCTGAATAACCGGTCTTTCGGATGCTACCACCACGATTTCATCATCCTGGTAATAAAATGCCGGACGGATTCCTGCCGGATCTCTTGTTACGAATGCATCACCATGACCTAAAAGTCCTGCCATTGCATATCCGCCATCCCAGTTTTTGGAAGCACGTCTTAAAATACGGGCAATATCCAGCCTTTCGGCAATTACCGGAGAAGCATCTCTTTTGCTTAGTCCTTCGTTTTTACATTCCTGATACAGGTCTGTAATTTCATCATCCAGAAAATGTCCGATTTTTTCCATTACCGTAACGGTATCAGCCATTTCTTTCGGATGCTGCCCTAATCGTACCAAATCGTCGAAAAGTTCTTTAACATTCGTCATATTAAAGTTTCCGGCAACAATCAGGTTGCGGTGCATCCAGTTGTTCTGACGTAAAAACGGATGTACACTTTCAATGCTGTTTTTTCCAAAAGTCCCGTAACGAACGTGTCCTAAAAACAGTTCACCGATATAAGGGATTTCTTTTTTCTGTAGTTCTACATTGTCGTTATACTCCGGATGTAACGCTAATTCTTCATTAATCCTTTGATTGACTTGTGCAAAAATGTCCTGAATCGGTTGCGCCTGATTGGATCTGATTCTGCTGATATAGCGCTCTCCCGGTTCCACATCTAATTTAATACTTGCCAAACCTGCTCCATCCTGCCCTCTGTTGTGCTGCTTTTCCATTAGCAGGTACATTTTCTGTATCCCGTAAAAAGCAGAACCATATTTTTCTTTATAGAATTCCAATGGTTTTTTTAATCTCAAAAGGGCAATGCCACACTCATGTTTTATTGCGTCACTCATAGTTGTTGTGTTGTTGTGTGTTTTTGTATATTAATAAAAAAAGCCCCGTTTCGAGGCTTCGGATGTATCCGTTATTCTTGTAATGCAATTTCAAATTGCGTTAATGCTTTAAATTGTTTCAAGCGGGACAGTACTTCCGGTTTTTGCAAACGTTCCATTCGCTGCGTTCCGAATTCTTCAACACAGAACGATGCTAAATTGGATCCGTAAACAATGGCGTTTTTAAGGTTTTCAAAAGAAACATTTTCGCTCTGCGCGATATATCCTGAAAAACCTCCTGCAAAAGTATCTCCGGCTCCTGTTGGATCGAAAACCTCTTCCAATGGTAAAGCCGGTGCAAAGAAAACTTCTTTATTGTGGAACAATAATGCTCCGTGCTCTCCTTTTTTGATTACCACAAACTTAGGTCCCATTTCCTGAATTTTAGCAGCCGCTTTCACCAAAGAGTATTCTCCGGATAACTGGCGTGCTTCTTCATCATTAATTGTAATTACATCTACTCTTTTAATGACATCCAGTAATTCCGGTAAAGCGCAATCCATCCAGAAGTTCATGGTATCCAATACTACTAATTTAGGACGTGATTCCATTTGATCCAAAACACTGCTTTGTACAATAGGATGCAAGTTTCCTAACATTACTACATCGGCATCTTTAAAATCTGCCGGTACTTTTGGCTGGAAATCTGCCAATACATTCAATTGTGTATCTAAGGTATCTCTTGAATTTAAATCGTTGTGATAACGTCCGCTCCAAAAGAAGGTCTTTCCTCCTTTTACAACTTCAAGTCCAGAGATATCAATATTTCTATTTTTAAGTGAGTCTAAATATTCTTGTGGAAAATCTTCACCAACTACAGAAACTATAGCCGACTTTAAATTAAAAAAAGAAGCCGAAAGTCCAATATATGTAGCAGCACCACCTAAAATTTTATCAGTCTTTCCAAACGGTGTTTCAATTGCATCAAAAGCAACAGTTCCTACAATTAATAATTTATTCATAAAACGAGTTGAAAATTAGGGTGCAAATATACTTCATAAGTTTCAGAGTTGCAACGATTCAGCATCACAAAGTAATTGTAAAGTTTACAACAACATTCCCTAATTATGCTGCTCTCTTTCATAAAAGGTATCCACAGAAAGCTTTTCCAGCTGTGAAGCCATTACGGCCAGCTCGTCACATCGTTCATTCTGAGGGTGGTTATTGTGTCCTTTTACCCATTTGAAGTCCACCTGGTGTTTGCGGTAAATCTTTAAAAACCGCATCCAGAGATCCGGATTTTTCTTCCCGTCAAAGTTTTTCTTTTCCCAGCCGAAAACCCAGCCTTTCACTACGGAATCAATCACATATCTGGAATCGGAGATAACCAGCACTTTTGTGCCCTGTATTTTGAGCTTTTCAAGTCCTACGATTACCGCCAGCAATTCCATCCTGTTATTGGTCGTGAGACGGAAACCTTCAAAGAATTCTTTTTTATACGGTTTGCCCACCCATTGCAGGATTACACCGTAACCGCCGGGACCGGGATTGCCTTTGGCAGCACCGTCTGTATATATATGTACTTCGTGACTCACGTTATTCTTTTAACAGGTTTTCAATCACCACCGGGAAATGGTCGTGTTCCAGAAGCTGCACTTTATGCGCAATTTCTTCGGGCGTCAGACAATCTGCAACAGCTGTCCGTGCCTGAAATACAATACCGCCTTCGTCATAATGTTCGTTTACATAATGTATTGTAATCCCCGTTTCCGCTTCTTTATTTTCCAGAACGGCACGGTGAACATGCATGCCATACATTCCTTTACCGCCATATTTCGGTAATAATGCCGGATGAATATTGATGATTTTATCGGGATAATGCGCAATAATACTGTCCGGAAACTTCCAAAGAAATCCTGCCAAAACGATCAGATCCGGCCGAATTGTGTCGATTTTTTCCAGAACAGTTCCGTCAAAAAGCTCGTTTTTGTCAAAAATTACGGTCGAAACACCCAATTTTTCCGATTTTTCCAAAACTTTTGCAGTGGCATTATTCGAAAAAACTGCCGCCACCTGTATTTGGCTATTATCCCTGAAGTGTAAAATAATTTTTTCGGCGTTAGAGCCCGAACCAGAAGCAAATATCACAATCTTTCTCATCGATCCCGTGTTTTTTTATTCCGCAAAAAAAAGAATAATAAATGATATTAAACAGTTTTTAGAGGCCTTTGTAAAATTAATTTTTTATTTTCGTAGCCACATTTATTAACTAAAATGTTGTATTAAAATAAAGTTTTTTATTTTTGCCAACAAATTAAATTTTAAAATTAAAGATTATGTCAGACATTGCATCAAGAGTAAAAGCGATTATCGTAGACAAATTAGGTGTTGACGAAAACGAAGTTGTAACGGAAGCAAGCTTCACTAACGATTTAGGAGCTGATTCATTAGACACTGTTGAGCTTATTATGGAGTTCGAAAAAGAATTCGATATTCAAATTCCAGATGACCAAGCTGAAAACATTGCTACTGTTGGCCAAGCTATCTCTTACATAGAAGAAGCTAAGAAATAATAACCTCATGCATCCCATGTGTTCATTTTCCTGAATACATGGGTGTTATTATTTTTCAACAGGTATTTGGTTAAGAGAAATACTACTGATTGGAAACAATCTATTAAAATATATATCAAATTACCCATGTTTCCTTTGATTCATAAAAGAAAACAACATGGGTATTTTTGTTTAAATTGAAACTATAAAATTGAACGTATGAAATTAAGACGAGTTGTAGTAACGGGATTAGGTGCACTTACTCCTATTGGTAACAATATTCAAGAATACTGGAATGGTCTTATTAATGGTGTAAGCGGAGCGGCTCCAATTACTTATTTTGATGCAACCAACTTCAAAACACAATTTGCTTGTGAGCTAAAAGGTTTTAATGTTGAAAATTTCATAGATCGTAAAGAGGCTCGTAAAATGGACCGTTATGCGCAATATGCAATGGTTTCATCTGAAGAGGCGGTTAACGATGCTAATTTCAATTTTGACAAATTAGATAAAGACAGAGTTGGTGTTATCTGGGGATCCGGTATTGGCGGTTTGGAAACTTTCCAGCAGGAAGTTATGGATTTTGCAAAAGGAAGTGGTATTCCTAAGTTCAATCCGTTCTTTATACCAAAAATGATTGCGGATATCGCCGGAGGTCACATTTCAATAAAATACGGATTCAGAGGTCCGAACTTCACTACAGTTTCGGCTTGTGCTTCCTCTACAAATGCATTAATTGATGCTTTTAACTATATCCGTTTAGGCCATGCTGATGTTATGGTTACGGGTGGTTCTGAAGCAGCAGTTACCATTGCAGGTATGGGTGGTTTTAATGCGATGCATGCCCTTTCTACAAGAAACAACGATCCCAAAACAGCTTCCCGCCCTATGGACAAAGACCGTGAAGGTTTTGTACTAGGAGAAGGAGCCGGTGCTTTAATTCTGGAAGAATACGAACACGCTGTGGCTCGTGGTGCCAGAATCTATTGCGAAATTGGCGGTGGCGGAATGTCAGCAGATGCACACCACATTACAGCTCCGCATCCGGAAGGATTTGGTGCTAAAAATGTAATGTTGAACTGTTTGAGAGATGCCGGTTTACAACCAACGGATGTAGACGGTGTGAACATGCACGGAACTTCTACACCATTAGGCGATATTGCCGAAAGCAAAGCTATTCAGCACGTATTTGGCGAACACGCTTATACGTTAAACCTGAATTCAACAAAATCAATGACCGGACACTTACTGGGTGCTGCCGGAGCCATTGAAGCAATTGCTTCTATTCTTTCTATCGTACACGGAATTGTTCCTCCAACGATCAACCATTTTACCGATGATGAAAACATCGATAACAAATTAAACTTCACCTTCAATCAGGCTCAGAAAAGAGACATGAAAGTTGTGATGAGTAATACCTTTGGTTTTGGCGGACACAATGCTTGCGTATTAGTTAAAAAAATAGAGCTATAGTATTCTAATGAGTATTATCAAAAAAATATTTTCAAATTCCCGCTCTAATGAAGACGGGATTTTTTTTGATGAAATCCAAAAAATATTAGGATTCAAACCCGCAAATTTAAACCATTACCGCAAGGCTTTCACCCACCGTTCGATGAACAAAACGGACGAGGATGGAAACCCGCTTAACTACGAACGTTTGGAGTTTTTAGGCGATGCCATGCTGGGCTCTGTTATTGCAGCCCACCTTTTCAATATGGTTCCCACCGGCGATGAAGGCTATCTGACCAAGATGCGCTCCAAAATCGTGAGCCGGGAACACCTTAACGAATTGGGCAAGGACCTGAACCTGATCAAACACGTGGAAAGCAAAGTGTCTACCCAGCATTTTGGTGAGAATATACACGGAAATTTATTCGAAGCCTTAATCGGCGCCATTTACCTGGACAGAGGGTTTACCTATTGTGAGAAATTTATCCATAAAAAGGTAATCACTCCTTATGTCGATATCCCGAAACTGGAAGGAAAAGTAATCAGCTATAAAAGTCTTGTCATTGAATGGTGCCAGAAAGAAAAGCTGTCATTCCATTATGATGTTTTTGAAGACAACGGAAACGAAGGCATTAAATATTTTGGCGTTAAATTAAAGATTGACAACAAGATCGTTGCAAGAGCAAGAGCAACGTCTAAGAAAAAAGCAGAAGAGAAAGCCTCACAAAGAGCCTATTTTGCTTTTCAGGAAAAGATGAACAAAAAGTAACAACCTGCCTTTGCTAAATTATCGTTAACAACACGGCTTTGCTGTTTTTTAAATCTTTAATGTACTATCTTTACATTTGATTTTTTAAGAAAATATGGCTATTCACAAACTACTGATTGACGATTTCATTTCCGAAGATTATGAATTGATTGCAATTCATGCTACCTTGGAAGATTATCGATTAGCCTATTTTATCAATCAGAAATTACCGGTTACCTTCGAAAAAAGCAGTAAAGACATCGGCATCCAGATCGAGGAGGGAAAAAGTCATTTTACCCGCTTTATTTTTGATGACGAAGCTAATGAATTGTTCTGGAATTTAATTCCGAACAAGACCAAAATAATAACCCGCCAAACGAAAGCAACAACCCTTTTTGAGGAAACAGAATTTGATATTACTACCAACATCTTCCTGCTTCCGGAATTAAAAAAAGTGGATTACATTATAAAAATCGAAAATACCGACGATTTTTTTGACCTGGACAGTTTAATCGACCAATTACTAACGATTAAACAGATCACCATGGCCTACAAAATCGATCAGAACAAACTAAAATCAAAAAATAATTTAATTTTCTAATACAAATGCCGACAAGAAAAAAGACAAAAATTGTAGCAACACTTGGTCCTGCATGCAGTACAAGAGAGATCATTAAAGATATGATCGATGCAGGAGTAAATGTGTTTAGAATTAATTTTTCTCATGCAGATTATACCGATGTTAAAGAACGTATTGACATTATTAGAGGGCTAAACGAAGAATTTGGCTATGCAACATCCATACTGGCCGATTTACAGGGACCAAAACTGCGCGTAGGCGTTATGAAAGAAGATGTCGTAGTCAGCAAAGGCGATGAAATCACTTTCACCACTGCCGAAGACATTTTAGGTACTGCCCAAAAAGTATACATGAACTATAAAGAGTTCCCGAGAGATGTGAATCCCGGAGAACGCATCCTTCTGGACGACGGAAAGCTTATTTTCGAAGTTCTGGAAACCGATAAAAACACCGAAGTAAAAGCGGTTGTGATTCAGGGTGGTCCTTTAAAATCTAAAAAAGGGGTAAACCTTCCGAATACCAAAGTATCACTTCCGGCTTTAACCGAAAAAGATATCCGTGATGCGCTTTTTGCCATTAAAAACAATGTGGACTGGATTGCGCTTTCATTCGTTAGAACACCGAAAGACCTGGAAGATTTACAGGATCTGATCGCTGCAAATTCCGACCATAAAATTCCGATTATTGCTAAAATTGAAAAACCGGAAGCTGTTGAAAACATTGATAAAATCGTTGCTTTTGCCGATGGTTTAATGGTTGCCCGTGGTGACCTGGGTGTGGAAATGCCGGCTCAGGAAGTACCGCTGATCCAGAAAAAACTGGTACACCGAGCTAAAACAGCTCGTATACCGGTAATCATTGCCACACAAATGATGGAAACAATGATCACCAGCCTAACACCTACCCGTGCAGAAGTAAACGACGTGGCAAACTCCGTAATGGATGGTGCCGATGCCGTAATGCTTTCCGGAGAAACGTCTGTGGGTAGTTACCCGGTTCAGGTAATTGAGAAAATGACACAGATTATTGAGAGCGTTGAAAACTCTCCTTTAATTAAAGTACCTCAAAATCCGCCATTGGTAAGAACCAAACGCTACATTACAAAATCGATTTGTTACCACGCCGCTTTAATGGCTAATGATATTGATGCCAAAGCCATTTCAACTTTAACAAATAGCGGTTATACGGCTTTCCAGATTTCGGCATGGAGACCTCATTCCCATATTCTGGTATTTACTTCAAACAAACGAATTGTAACACAATTGAGCCTGCTTTGGGGGGTACATACATTCCTATACGATAAATTGGTCAGCACTGACGATACCGTAGAGGATATCAATAAAATTTCGAAAGAAAAAGGATTTGTCGAAGAAGGCGACATGCTTATCAATCTTGCCGCCATGCCGGTGATTGACAAAGGGATGGTTAATACCTTACGAATCTCGCAGATCAACTAATATACTACTAAAAAAGCTATCCAAACGGGTAGCTTTTTTGTTTGATACCGGTTTCCGGATTATACTTAGAAATCAAATTTTAACTGTACTACAACGGCTTTCTTTATTTCCGTATTCAGGTTTCCTAAAGAAATTCCGAGCAAACGCACCGAATCTTTCATTTTTTCCTGGTAGAGCAATTCTTTGGCTGTTTCAAAAATCAGGCTTTTATCCGAAATAAAATACGGCAGCGTCTTGCTTCTTGTCTGCAACGTAAAATCGGAATATTTGATTTTAAGCGTAACGGTTTTGCCGGCTATTTTTTGAGGCTTCATTCGCTTATCCAGTTCTTTTGCAATGTTTTCCAGCTTCTCTTCCATAAAGATTTCCGAAGAGAGATTGATGTTAAAGGTTCTTTCGGCGCCAACTGATTTCAACGTCCGGTTGGGTTTTACCGAACTGTTGTGAATACCCCTGACAATGCTGTAATAATGCACGCCGCTTTTTCCAAAATGTTCTTCTAAATATTCAACCGATTTTGCTTTTAAATCCTTGCCGGTAAAGATTCCGCTCTGATACATTTTTTCCGCCGTGACCTTACCAATTCCGTAGAATTTTTTAATATCCAGTTCTTCCAGAAATTGCTCCACTTCTTCCGGGTTGATGGTTTTTTGTCCGTTTGGTTTATTAATGTCGCTGGCTACTTTTGCCACAAATTTATTAATGGAAATTCCAGCCGAAGCGGTCAGGCCCACTTCATCAAAAATCCGTTTCCGGATTTCTTTGGCAATTAATGTCGCACTGGGGTTTCCTTTTTTATTCTCGGTAACATCCAGATAGGCTTCATCCAGCGAAAGCGGTTCCACCAGATCCGTATAATCATGAAAAATAGCACGGATTTTTTTAGAGATCTCTTTATAACGGTCAAAACGGGGCCGGACAAAAATGAGTTCCGGGCAATTTTTCTTGGCAAGATAGCCGCTCATTGCACTCCGAACACCAAATTTCCGGGCTTCATAACTCGCTGCCGAAACCACTCCCCGCACTTCACTACCACCAACAGCAACGGGTTTCCCTTTAAGCATAGGGTTGTCCATTTGCTCAACAGAAGCATAAAAAGCATCCATATCGACATGGATAATTTTGCGGAAATAGGGAGTCGATTCCATGGAGTAAATTTATTGTATATTCCATAAAAAAATAAGCATTCCTAAAAAAAACGGCGATACTTTCAGACACTTCCGGTTTAACAGGAAATTTATTATCAACCCTGATATGAAGCGATAATGATGCGAAAAAGAGGCTTCCGTTTTTCGCCCTCAGGTTGTTTGCTACAGCCGCGAAAGAACAAAATCCGCAAATAAAAAAAGAGGCCGTTAAGCCTCTCAAATCACATAGGTTCTGTTTTATGTTTGTAGAAATGGATTTTTTTTAAATAGTTCCGGAAATCAATACAGCTTCTGTACCGATAAAAACAATTCCCGGGTATTGTCTGCCGTATTTGTATCTGTAGTGGTCGCATTACTGCTTCCTGTATAGGATTTATTGTCTACGCGAATGGCATAATATACCCTGTACCATCGTGGTTCCGGCTCCTGCATTGTAATATCAAAAGTTACCGTTTCATTATGGGTCTGGGTTAGGTAAACGCCATCGTCAAACTGCCGGTAATCACCCGGCACTAATTTTATGTTTCCATTATCGGAATCTCCGGTATGGGTAGACACTTCCGAAACCCAAATTTTAATATTGCCGGTACTCACGTTGTACAAACGGGGATTAAATGTAGTTGCGGCACCTGTTCCCGAGGAATTGGCGTTAAACTGGGCATCCAGCCTCAGCACACCGCCCAATACGGGAAGGTCAGCAAGATAGGTGCTTGCCAGGATATTCGCGCCGGCCGTACTTGCCGGAATACTACCGTGATAATAGACCAATTCGCCGATGGCAATGTCCTCATCATTTCCGCCAAAAGCAAATTTCCAGGTTACCCCGTTAAAGAGATAATATCCCGGTTTATCTACTCTCGCCGTTTTTACCGATGGTGTGTTTACCGCTTCCGTTACATATACCAGTGCTCCGGTCTGCTCAGCAAGATAGACCGCATCTTTGGCTTTTAGCTGATCACCGGTCATTCTCGGAGCAATTACGCCATCGGCCGATGTTGCGGCATCCGGTTTTCCCACAACATCCAGAGTGGCTTTCGGAGCCGCTGTATTGATGCCTACCTGTGCAAAAATTCCAATAGAAAAAAAACTTAAAATCAAACTGCATCCCAATAACTTAACTTCCTTCATCTTTTTACGTGCTTTTTAAATATTTTATTAAAAAAGCGGGATACGACCTGGAAATCATTTTATTTTTACCCTGTCTTCTTTATCTTTACACTAATAAACACTTTACCCCAAAATAAAGTTACCCCGCTTTAATAGTACAAAGAGTTATCCCGCTTTATTGAAGTGCAAAGTTATCCCGCCAGACAAATCATTTTCAGGTCCTATCAATGAAAACCGGAAAACGGCTTATACTCTATAAAGCACTTCTAGTCAACGCCTTAATACAGTCATTTACCGAATATGACTGATTGAAAAATAGTTGAAGTAATAACCCGGTAATAATAGAACAGTAATGACATCCTCAGGCCTTACAAAACTTCAGAAGATCGAAAAATATAAAAAAGCACTGGTTCGTTCCTATATCATTTTAATGGCCATTGTGCTTTTTATATTTGCCGGCATTTTTACCTTTTTCATTGTAGACAAAACAATGTCCTGGTATCTCTATGGCGGGCTTTTTTTCCTGCTATATTCTTATTTCATTATTGGCAAACGGTACTCTGTTAACATACTGGTTCACTCGTATATGATCATTGCTTCCTTTTACAATTTTTACATCATGCTCGCTTTCTGGCACAACTCTGTAGCAAGTTTTGTATGGCTTATGCCAATTCCATTAGCCGCTTATGTGTTTTTCTCCAGAAAATATGTTATTCTCTACAGTCTGTTTGTTCTTTTAAATATTGCTGCAGGCTATTTGATTTCCGTAAATTTTGATTTTGACTTTAAAGAACACAGCCGGGAAGATGTAAAGCTGACGGATACTTTTCTTGTTATCTCTAATGTAGCTGTGATTGCCCTTCTCATCTATTACAAGGATAAAATACGGCGGGAAGAGATTTACCATCAAATTGAAAATGTGCCGAATACGGAAACCCGAACGGGCAACGTTGCCGAAAAAGATCCGCCGTTTGCAGATGAACTGTTTGAAAAGATTGAAAGTGCCATGCAAGACCAGCAGTTTTATAAGGATGTTACTTTCAACATCTCCAAACTGTCGGCAGCATTGGGTGTAAACAACAGCTATATCTCAAAAGCAATACGCCATAATGGTTATCCCAATTTTAACAGCTATCTCAACCGGTACAGGGTTAATTGTGTAAAAAAACTATTGGTCGAAAACGATCTGGAAAAAGTAACGCTGATGTCTATTTATACCGAAGCAGGATTCTCGAATCAATCTACTTTTAACCGTGTGTTTAAGCAGCTTGAAAAGATTACGCCTTCCGATATGATCCGGCAGCTGAATAACGATTATTCTTCGTGATTTCTTTCCTTTAGCGGGAAGAAAAAGGCACCCGGATGTTTTTTAAAATGTGCCCAGATGGCTTTATTCAGCAACCGGAATTCCGAGATTGGAATATTCCGGGAACGGAATGCAAGTCCTAACGACAGCGCAAAGCTCACAATAAAGTTCATAAAACCAATTATTCCGATTCCGAGGATGCTCCAGAAAATCATCCAGAAATCCACTTTAAAATCGGTTCCGTATAGTCCTAAGGCAAAGTTTCCGCTGGCAAAAGTAATGTGGCGGATATCCAGGTTTAGTCCTAAAAAGATTCCTATTGAAGCGGTACTTCCCAAAAAGACGCCAAACCATCCGTTTGAAACAATTCCCGCCCAGTTATTTTCAAACCAGGTGGCTATTTTTTTTGTTTTTTCCACACCCAGGCTCAGTTTTAACAACGGGTGCTCCTGGATTCTATAATACACCTGATTGTGTTTGTTTCGATTGGAAATACTTCCCGAAATAATCCCGGAAAGGAATAAAAACACACCGGCTATCGAAGCGTGGAAGATGGCCGCAGAATATATGGGGTTTAAATCCCCCAACAGTTTAGGCCATTTTGTCGCTGCAATATTGTAATCGAAAACAAGGTCGATAAGCCATATTCCCAATAACGAAACGGGGAAAGCCATGACTACGTTACCCACAAAAGCGATAAACTGCGAACGGAATAAACGGGCAAAAAGCCGGGCAAACGAGCTGTGCTTGTCTTCGTTTCTGGACTGTTTCTTCATTCCTTTTTCTAACGACTGGATAATGGTTGCTGCCGTCATTGCCGGCTGTTTGGTTGCCAGCGTAAATCCGCAAAGGTAAATGGCGATAAAACCCAGTGAATAGTTCAAACTGTATAAAAAGGCATGCCCGAAAGCACTGGTTTCAATCTTCGAAAACAATAGTTTGATCACGCAAAGCACCCCAACAATAAAGCCGCCGCCAAGCGCCGCCTTCAGCATGCCAAAATATTCGCCGGCACTTTCCGTAATATAATGCTCGCCGGTTTTGGCCGTATGCTGCGTGATTTCATACGAAAGCAGCTGTGTACTTTCGTTGAACAACTGGCCAACATTATTTTTATAGCAATTAAACTTGATGAGTTTTAATGCTAACTGAATGGTATTGTTTCTTTTGTCTTCTTCTTTATTGACCACCAATAACGGAATCAGGATTTTCATCCGGTACAGCTGCTGGCGGATTCGCAGCAAACTCTGGTTAACTTTTATCGATATTCCGTATTTGGAGCTGTTGCTAAATGCCTTGTCGACATATTCTTCACATTGCTTGTGTAAGATCAGCAATTGCTTGTAAAAATGATCATCGGATGTAATGGAATGCGCTTCATCGGTTCTTACCCGTTCTATTATCAGCAGCAATTCTTTTTCAAAAGCGGTAAACGGACTTTCAAACTGGCTGTATTCCGGCACCATCTTGATCACATCATTCTCCATCGCTCTACCGCTCATACGCTGCGGGATAATGCTCATTACCTGCAACATTTCGGATAGTGGTGATTTTTCTTTAGCCGAAACATACATATCGTTAAAAGACAATAAATCATAAAGCTGGTACAGCTCTTCTATCGGGACTTTGTTAATCCAGACAGCATCCGAGTTCAGGTAAAACACCTGATTCAAGATGTATTGCAGTGTGTCTTTTTGCGGCTGATAGGGTAAAACCTTGGCTAACAATCGTTTTTTTACTTCAAAAACAAAATCGGAATCCTGTAGTATCGCTGCATCCGAAAGCATCCGGCTGAATTTTCTTTCTTTAAAAACATGCGTCAGATAGGTTATCAGTAAGGCTCTTTTTTCGGGATTCTCCTGCAGGTAGAGCAGTAATTTCGCAATGGAAACAACGGTTTCTTTTTTTGGTTTTTTCGGTCGGAAAAGATGAACTAAATCCACCAAAAAATGCAGATTATCTTCAGAGACATATTGTTGATTTTCAAAGTGTTTGTTAAATAACGCTTCAATGGTCAAGGCTGATTGTAGTTTATGTCTTAAATTCATACTGTTGTTTTTGGCAATTATTCTCCCGCAAAATTACAATTTGAGCGGTATTATTTTCTTAACTTGCTCCTAAATTAGGTTAATTTCTCTAAAAATGCAGGAAATAGAACGAAAGTTTTTAGTTACATCCGATGCTTTTAAAGCCGCTGCACATACCGAAAACAGGATTGTTCAGGGTTATCTGAATTCTAATCCGGAAAGAACGGTAAGGGTACGGATCAAAGGCAAAAAGGGTTATATCACGATCAAGGGCAAAGGCAATGCGTCGGGAACGACCCGGTTTGAATGGGAAACGGAGATTCCACTGGCAGAAGCCGAAAACCTTCTTCTTTTATGTGAAAAGGGTGTTATCGATAAAATCCGTTACGAGATACCGCAGGGTAATCACGTTTATGAAGTGGATGTGTTTTCCGGAGAAAACGAAGGATTGATTATTGCCGAGATTGAACTGGATTCGGAATCGGAGCATTTCGAAAAACCGGACTGGATTGGCAAAGAAGTCACGGGTGACAAAAGGTATTACAATGCTTTTTTAAGTCATCATCCGTATCAAAGCTGGTCACTTTAACCCCTTGTTTATGAAATATTTTACCTCCTTATCGGCATTATTCTTTCTTTTTTCATGCGGTACTCCAAAAAACCAAACGGAAAAGAAAGCAGTGGTTTCCGGAATTGCCCCGGAGACGTTTCGTTATAAAGACGGTGATACTACCTACACCATGCAGAAGTATTTCCTGGTTTTATTAAAAAAGGGGAAAAACAGAAATCAGCCGAAAGAAGAAACGGAAGTGATCCAGAAAAATCACATGGCCCATCTTTCCTGGCTGCATGAAACCGGTAAAATAAGCCTTGCCGGTCCTATTGACAAACACGACAATATTTCCGGTATTGTCATTTTTAACACCGCTACTTTAAAAGAGGCTGACAGTCTTGCCAAACTGGATCCGGCGGTAAAAGCCGGCCGGCTGGAAGTGGAAACCATCGGATGGTGGGCTGCTAAAGGAAGCAAGCTGAAGTAATTAATCCTGGATTATTTCAATATTTACATTGACAAATCCTCTTCCTTTACCATGAGTGATTTCCATAAACGCTTTTTTGGACAAATCGATTTCACGTCCTCTGGTAAATGGTCCTCTGTCGATTACCTCAACGATAACCGCTTTTTTATTGGCAACATTTGTCACTTTAATTTTAGATCCGAACGGTAAGTTCCGGTGTGCTGCCGTATATTTTGAATTGTCAAATTTTTTACCGCTGGCTGTTCGTCTGCCATTAAACCGATCGGCATAATAGGATGCGTGAACATTTTTCTTGAAACCCTTAAGTTTAAGTCCGCCCTGAATAGCGATTGAATCTTTTTTAATGGTATCATTTGCTTTTGTTTTAGGGTCAGCCTGTACGGCAAAAACCTTACCGGTAACACTGCTAATTAGCAAAACAGAAAGCGAAACGAATACTATATATACAATTATTTTTTTCATTCTATTCAATTTTAAAGATACTTAAGTCAGCAAGAAACATGCCATTGATAAAAAAAGCCCTTACGGGCTTTCAATTATTAAAACCATAGACTCCATGGTATTCTGCTTAATATAAGAAGTAATCCTATTGCATAAAAAACGGCGATTTTTTTGAATTTTCCATTTTCGCTTTCTTCTCTTTTATGTTTTGACCATCCTACAGTGATTAAAGCAATCGCAATAATATTGATTAGCGGATGTTCCAAGGATGTTAATCGAAGGGCACTGTTACTCATTTGTCCAAATGCTTCTTTACCTAACGGGGAAACGAAGTAAAGAATAAAACCAAAAAGTAATTGGATGTGGGAAAAAATTAATCCGAATAATGAGATTCTTCGGTCTTTTGGTTCAAAATTTCTTTTAGAATTAATCCCCATAAAAGCATTAATCACTGCAATAAATAATGCCAATAAAGCCAGGTAAGCCAAACCGGAATGGGCCTTTTGAATAATTTCGTACATAGTTTTGTTTTTGTTTTACAAACAAAGATAAGGATTTGAAAATTAAAAAAACCGTTTACCTGTGAGTGTAAACGGTTTTTAAACATTGGTGATTTTATTTTAATTAAAATTTCACAATTTTAAAATTCACTGTCTGATTATTGATAGTCATTTTAAAGAAATAAGTACCTGTTGCATAATTTGACATGTCAACTTTTGTAGTCATATCATTCAGCTTGTTCGAGTACAATAATTGTCCCTGTACGTTAAACACCTCTAAAGCGGTTATCGCATCTTTGGAAACTATAGTTACCAAACCGTTTGCC
The DNA here is from genome assembly GCF_013389455.1 of Flavobacterium inviolabile. Lineage (NCBI taxonomy): Bacteria > Pseudomonadati > Bacteroidota > Flavobacteriia > Flavobacteriales > Flavobacteriaceae > Flavobacterium > Flavobacterium inviolabile. The sequence goes on from NZ_CP058278.1 coordinate 622,745, forward strand.
GGATTCGGATAGTAAGAGAAATCCAGATAGGTTGCTTCATCTAATCCCAATGACGGTACACAAGATGTTGTTGCTACCCAGCCGGAATCGGTTACACCCGGATCGGAAACGAATTTAAGTGTTAATGCTCCGTCTGCAGCTGTCGATTCAATTGGTGCAGGAATTGTTGTTCCGGTTAATCCTGCACCGCCCACCAATGGTGCTGCAGTAGTAGAACCGTTATAAACATACAGGAAGTCATAACCGTCTTCCAGTCTGAAGCTTGTAAAAGTGATTTTCACTTTATTATTAGCCAGATTCGGCACTAACGATCTAACAAAAGTCTGGTTGTTAGCATATTGTCCAAATACACCTCCGGTATCTGTTAACTGAATATTGTTACAGTAATCTGCACCTGTTAACAATATATAATCACGGGATAATGAGGTTGCTCCGGCAGTACAAACCGGTCTGATTCTAACTTTATAATAGGTATTCGGACTTAAGCCCTGAGCATCAAACGAATTGGTAGTAACCGTAGTCCACGTTCCCGGCGTTCCTGAAAACGGGAATACCACAATTTCCCATGAGGTAGCCGTTCCGGAATCTGTCCATGTGATGATGGCTGATGTATTGCCAGCTCCCATAGTCGATTCTATTCCGGTAACCGTATTGATACAGGTATTGATACAGTCTGTACTTAAACAGGCTCTGGAGTTTACGTGATTTAAAATGGCCGCTGTTGGCTGCGGACCAAATCCGTTTGTAAAGCTTATTCCTACTCCATTCACCAAATGGCAGTAGCTCATAATGGTTCCTTTAACGGAAGAAGAAGGGATTGTTGGAGGGTTTGTCATACAGCTGTATCCTTCTGCTGTAGATCCCAATGCACTTGGTGCACAGTTATCAATCGCCGTGTTATTGCCATTCCACACACAGGCATGCGTATGTCTTGATCCAAGCAAGTGACCCAATTCGTGTGTTACCACCTGAACGGTCCAGGAATAAGTAGGCACTGTACTGTAGCTGAAGTTCACATCAGAATAACTGTAATTGTTAGCTGTACATATTCCGCCAATGGTTACTGCTACACCGCCTAATCCTCCCGGATCAATACCTACAAGCTGTCCTACATCGCCATCAAATACCGGTCTTACAGCATTAAATTTACCAAGATAATCCCCTGAACTGGTTCCTACTCCTTCATAAGGATCCTGTGTTGTCCAGATATAAACCGATTTCAACGCTGTTGTAATACCATCGTTATTATATAATGTCTGTACATTATTAAAAACTGAGGTCATCCAGTTTGAAGTTGTTGTTGTATTACTTCCGTTGGACTGATACAGGTTGTAATCCATTTCAAAATAAACCGTCACACATTTTGTACTAGTTGGGTTCAATGATGTAGCAGGTTCATTTTTGAATTCCCCTACTTTATCATCAGTAGCACATTCTGCATCGTTGGCAATTTTTAATTTCTGATCTTCATAGATAATGTAATCTTTCTGGTTGTTCTTTTTATCCAGTTTACCGATGGTTAGATTACTCAGTTTTGCACTGGAAACAATTCCGTTCAATTCATTCCTGAAAAAGTTAAAGGACACTAACGATTTGTCATCTCCTTTAATGATTCCGCGATAATAAACACCCGGCTGGTAGGCAATATTTTTCTTCTTATCCGTATCAATATGAAACCCTTCAGCTAATAAATCCACTTTATAAAGCTGAAGCGTTATGATTTCATCGTGATAAGGTATTTCCAATTCAATTGTTCCGTTTTTCTGGGATACAATTTCATTAACCGCTTCCGTCTTAATCTCTGCAAAAGAAGCATCACTTACCACCCGGGCAATTTCTTTACCCTGCGGTTTTTGTGACGCTGCTAATACCGAAAATTTCTTGAAGTCTGCCTTTCTCGACTGCAATTCACCCACTTTCTGGGCGACTTTATTCTGAGAAAAGACAGTTAACCCTACCATTAGGGTCAGAAAAAGGGTAATTTTTTTCATTTTAGCTAGTCTAGTTAGTATTTTTAGTCAGTCCAAATATAAAAAAATAATCAACTACTAATCAATACTAACGGTATAACCGTATGATTTTAACCTTTTAACTACATACTCTTAAGGTCTTTTATTGCTTTAAAGGCAATATCAACCTGATCGTCGCTCACGATTATAGTAAACTCGTAATTTGTTGAAACTACTTCACAGATGTTTACTCCTTCCCAGGCCAAACGCTGGAAAACATAGTAGAACAATCCGGGAACAGAAAGATTGTCTTTTGGAAGTTTAACGGTAATCGAAGCCAGATTTTCTGTTTTATGTGCCCACTTCTCTTCTGCGAAATGTTTTTCTACCAGATGATTAAGCGAATCACTTACAATAATATTGGTTTCGTTAACTCCTCTTGAAGAGGTATAAAAGATATCGGTATAGTTATTAATTTCAGCAATAAGGTCTGATTGACAGCTCAGCACCTTTGGTGTAATTGCGAAATTATAATCCGTCAGTGAAGAGCGAACGGTAATTTCTCCGAGATTCTTCAGAACCTTATCTAATTTATGGTTCATTCGAAATCCGAGCTCTTCGGAAAGTCTTTTAAGGGCCATTACTACAGCACCCTGTTTAATGTTTTTACCTAATTCTTGCTCTAGTTCCGGCATCATTACCCGTGCCAGTGAAGTTAAATTAATAATGCCTTGCGACAAACCATTGAGCAAAAATGGCTTTGTTTTAATGTAATGTTCAACTACAGAGGAAATAGTTTTCATAAATATAGTGGGTTTTTAAAAATCTTGTAAAATTACAAAAAAAACAATCTGTTAAAACTTTAACAAAAATAAATTAGAAATAATAAAAAGCATCCTCATAATGTTCAATATTAAAACAACCCTCCTCTTTATGGATAGCAATAATATCAAAACGGACGTCACATTCGATATCCTCTAGGATTACATATTCGTTAACCGCTTTCAGTAAAAGCTGAATTTTTCTCGATTTTACAAATTCCTGAGGAAGACCGAAATCTAATTTAGAACGGGTCTTAACTTCAACTACTACTAAAATTGCATCTTTTTTCGCAATTATATCTATTTCTGCCTTTTGAAACTTCCAGTTTTGTTCCACTATTTCATACCCTTTTTGCTTTAAAAAGGCAACCGCCATCTCTTCTCCCTGTTTTCCCAAATCATTATGCGATGCCATCTTAAAAACAATTACGGTTTGAACTCCAGCGTAATTTTATCTTTCGTAACTTCCAGATCTACGCTACTTCCCAAAATAAGTGCCCTGTTATCCTTCACATGGCCTGCCGGAAAATAAAAACAAACCGGAATTTTGTACTCTTTGGCAATGGCTAAAATAATTCCAACCTCATTTTGTCCGAACGGTATCTCATTATCATGCATATCGGTCATGCCGCCCACAACCAGTCCTTTCAATCCTTCAAAATAGCCGTTCCGCTTCAGATTATACATCATTCTGTCCACATGATACAGGTATTCGTCCAGATCTTCAATAAACAAGATCTTGTCTTTGGTATCAATAGACGACTTCGAACCTAACAAACTGTACAGAATAGAGAGGTTACCTCCCACTAACTGTCCGCTAGCCTTGCCTTCAATTTCATATCCCTTTGCCGGTACTTCATATTTTAGTTTTTCTCCAAAAAGTGCTTTCCGAAGCGTTTCCTTCGAAATTTCTTCTGTTCTGGGAACTGTAAACGGCATGATACCGTGTAGTGTTGCCACTTTCATATTGTGAATATGGCTATGCAAAACCGTTACATCGCTAAATCCGATAACCCATTTCGGGTGTTTTTTAAATTTGGTAAAATCCAGGCTGTCTACAATACGCACTGTTCCATATCCGCCTCTGGCACACCAGATTGCCTTAACATCGTCGTCGTCCATCATTTCCTGAAAATCCAGGATCCGTTCCTTATCCGTTCCGCCCAACTGGCAGCTGTCAAGTCCGATGGTTCTGCCTAATTTTACTTCAAGTCCCCAGGACTTTAACAAATCAATGGCAGGCTGTGCCTCTTCCGGGAAAAACTTTCTTGCGGTACAAACAATGGCAACCGTGTCGCCTTTTTTAAGATAGGATGGTATTTTCATTCTTTTCTGCGAGTATATATCAGTCGTTGTATTTAATAATATTAAAATCAAAAAGGACTTCAAAAATACCGCTTTTGAGAATAGTTTGATAATTTTCATTTGAAATCGTTTCTAACAAATTTACTATTTTTTATGGCAATGTTTTCATTCCTTTTACAAAGGTTTTTATGCAATTTGAGCGAAAAAAACATACTAATTAGTGTCTAATAAACTATTTTTGCATTTCATTTTGAAAATACTATCAAAATCTAATTTTACGTTTTTATGATACAAAATCCAAAAAGATATACGATCACTGCCGCTTTACCTTATACTAACGGTCCGATACACATTGGCCATTTAGCCGGAGTTTATGTCCCATCCGACATTTATGCCCGCTATTTACGCCAGCAGGGTAAAGATGTTGCTTTCATTTGCGGAAGCGACGAACACGGTGTGGCTATTTCTATGAAAGCAAAGAAAGAAGGCATTACACCGCAGGAAGTTATCGATAAATACAACGGAATTATTAAAAAATCGTTTGAAGATTTTGGTATTTCTTTTGACAATTATTCCAGAACCTCTGCACAGATCCATCACGATACCGCTTCGGAATTTTTCAAAAAGCTGTATCAGGACGGGAAGTTCATCGAAGAAGTTACCGAGCAGTTATTTGACGAAAAGGCACAGCAGTTCCTTGCCGACCGTTTTGTTATCGGAACCTGCCCAAAATGCGGCAATGAAGAAGCATACGGTGACCAATGTGAAAAATGCGGAACATCTTTAAATGCAACCGATTTAATCAATCCGAAATCGACGATTACCGGAACTAAACCGGTTTTAAAGTCCACAAAACACTGGTTCCTGCCTTTGGATCAATACGATGCTTTTTTACGCGAATGGATCCTGACCGGACATAAAAACGACTGGAAACCAAATGTTTTCGGACAGGTAAAATCATGGCTGGACGATGGTTTAAAACCGCGTGCCGTAACCCGTGACCTGGATTGGGGAATCCCGGTTCCTGTTGAAGGTGCCGAAGGCAAAGTATTATATGTATGGTTTGATGCGCCTATCGGTTATATCTCTTCTACAAAAGAATGGGCTGCCCGTGAAGGAAAAGACTGGGAACCGTACTGGAAAGACCAGGATACAAAACTGGTACATTTTATCGGAAAAGATAATATTGTATTCCATTGTGTGATCTTCCCGGCGATGCTAAAAGCAGAAGGAAGCTATATTTTACCGGATAATGTTCCGGCAAACGAATTTTTAAATTTAGAAGGAAACAAACTTTCCACCTCCAAAAACTGGGCGGTCTGGTTACATGAATATTTAACAGACTTCCCGGAAAAACAGGATGTATTGCGTTATGCACTAACCGCTAACGCTCCGGAAACAAAAGATAACGATTTTACCTGGAAAGATTTCCAGGCGAGAAACAACAACGAACTGGTTGCTATTTTCGGAAACTTCATCAACCGTGTGGTAGTTCTGAGCAACAAATATTATGAGGGAATCATCCCGCAGCCAAATGCCTTAACAGCCGTAGACGAAGCTGTTTTAACAGAACTGAAAGCCTATCCGGCGGTTATTGCAAGTTCAATAGAACGTTACCGTTTCAGAGAAGCTTTAGGCGAATTGATGAATGTAGCCCGTTTGGGTAATAAATATTTAGCCGATGAAGAACCCTGGAAAATTGTAAAAGAAAACCCGGAAAGAGTACAGACACAAATGTATGTTGCCCTGCAGATTGCCGCAGCATTAAGTGTTCTGGCAGAACCTTTCCTTCCGTTTACAGCACCAAAATTAAAAGGTATCCTGAATATTGACAATACTTTCGGTTGGAATGACATCAGTACTACATCCGACTTACTTCCTGCCGGACATCAGATCGGACAGGCAGCATTATTATTCGCTAAAATTGAAGACGAAGAAATTCAGAAACAAATAGACAAGCTGGAAGCGACCAAAGTGGCCAATAAAGCCGAAAATAAAATCGTTACGCCTCAAAAAGAAGTCGCTACTTTCGACGATTTCGCAAAACTTGACCTTAGAGTCGGGACAATCGTTGCCGCCGAAAAAATGCCGAAAGCCAACAAGCTTTTAGTACTTAAAGTAGATACCGGAATAGACGTTCGTACTATTGTTTCCGGCATTGCAGAACATTTTACACCGGAAGAAGTTATTGGAAAACAAGTTACCGTTCTGGCTAATTTAGCGCCAAGAGCTTTAAGAAGTGTAGAAAGTGAAGGGATGATTTTAATGACTGAAAATGCCGAAGGAAAACTGGTTTTTGTCAATCCGGATGCAGAAGGCGTTAAGAACGGCGAAACGATCAACTAATTATTAACCTTTTTAAACGCCATTCCTTATGTCTTTAAAAGTTATTGCCTTTGATGCCGATGATACACTTTGGGTAAACGAACCTTATTTTGAAGAGACCGAAAAAAAATTCTGCGAGTTAATGCAGGATTATTTGTCACACCAGGGCTTATCGCAGGAATTATTTAAAATCGAAATTGAAAACCTGCCGTTATACGGTTATGGCATTAAAGGATATATCCTTTCCATGATTGAAGCGGCTCTAAAAATATCGAACAATACGATTAACGTTGCCATTATTGAAAGAATAATCCAACTGGGAAAAGAACTTTTAGAAAAACCGATTGAATTACTGGACGGCGTTGAAGAAACGCTGGAATCTTTAAAAGGAAAATACCGTTTGGTAGTAGCAACCAAAGGTGATTTAAAAGACCAGCACCGAAAGCTTCACGATTCCGGCCTCGGGCATTATTTCCACCATATTGAAGTTATGTCGGATAAACAGGAAATCGATTACCAGAAACTGGTAACCCGTCTGGATTTGAAACCGGAAGAATTCTTTATGATCGGAAATTCCCTGAAATCTGATGTACTGCCGGTTTTAGGAATTGGCGGCCATGCCGTTCACGTTCCTTTTCATACCACCTGGGCACACGAACGGATTGATCACAAAATAGAACATCCGAATTTCAGAACAATCGAAAAATTAACGGATATACTGCCGATACTATTATAGTGAAGAAACAATTGGATATCGCTAACTGGAACCGAAAAGAGCACTTTGAGTTTTTTAGAAAATTTGAAGAGCCTTTTTTCGGACTTACCGCAACGGTTGACTGTACCAAAGCCTACAGCACGGCAAAAAACCTGGGTATTTCTTTCTTTACCTATTATTTACACAAAACACTGGCAGCGGTAAATGCTGTCGAAGCTTTTCGCTACCGGATAGACGGTGACCATGTGGTTGTTTACGACCGCATCGATGCTTCTTCTACGATTTTCAGAGAGGACAGCAGTTTTGGTTTCTCTTATATTGAGTACCACGAAGACATTAATACTTTTGCCGTCATAGCACAAAACGAAATCGAACGCGTTCGCAATACTTCCGGTCTTTTTACCCGGGAATTCAACAGCGACAATCTAATTCATTTCTCCTCTGTGCCATGGGTCAATTTCACCTCATTATCCCATGCCAGGAGTTTTACTTTAGCCGATAGCTGTCCGAAAATATCCTATGGCAAAATGACCACCACAAACGGTGTAATGGAAATGGCCATTTCCGTTCACGTTCACCACGGGCTGGCAGACGGTTATCACGTTGGCTTATTCCTTGAAAAATTGCAGCAATTATTAAACGAATAAAGATGAAAAAGATAGCTGTTTTTGTTATTCTGAAACACAATGACGAATTGCTCCTGCTCAAAAGATTTAAAGAACCTTTTAAGGATCATTATACTCCCGTGGGCGGAAAACTGGAACCTTATGAGATTCCGCATGAAACCGCCATCAGGGAAACATTTGAAGAAACCGGAATACAATTAAGTACCATCACCTTTATGGGAACCCTGTTTGAAGTTTCTCCGGTAGATTATAACTGGATCAGCTTTGTTTACGTTGCCGATATTCCGTATCAGCCTGCTCCGGTTTCCAATGAAGGAATTCTGGAATGGATTCCTAAAGACAATTTAGGCACCCTAAAAACTCCGGAAACAGACGCGCATATATACCAGAAAATTTTCGAGGGTAAAAACTTTGCCTATAGTGCTAAATATGATGAAAACCTTGTACTGTTAAGCCTTACAGACGAGCTTAATCCGCTATAGATGTTTCCCATTGCTTTCCATCCCATTTACAGGCATCCGCTTCCTGAAGGACACCGCTTTCCAATGCTCAAATATGAGTTATTGCCGCAACAGTTACTCCATGAAGGAACGGTAACGGCAGCCGCTTTTTTTGAACCCGGTTTACCCGACATGGAGCACATTACCGCCGTACATAAAAAGGAATATGTTGATGCCTTAACCGCACTAACGCTGGATCCGAGAGCTGTCCGCAAAATCGGTTTTCCGTTAACTGCCGAATTGGTTGAAAGAGAATTGCGTTTGGCACAGGGAACCATTTTAGGCGCCGAAAAAGCCTTACAGACCGGTATTGCCTTCAATATTGCCGGCGGCACACATCATGCGTATTCTGACAGAGGGGAAGCCTTTTGTTTGTTAAACGACCAGGCTATCGGTGCCCGGTACCTGATTCGTAAAAAACTGGCTGAAAAAATCCTTATTGTCGACCTGGATGTACATCAGGGAAACGGAACTGCCGAGATCTTTCAGAACGACAATGCTGTTTTTACTTTTTCCATGCATGGAAAATCCAATTATCCGTTTAAAAAAGAAATTTCCGATCTGGACATTGCCCTTCCGGACCACACGGATGACGAGGCTTATTTAGCCATTCTTACCCGGACCTTACCGCAATTGATCCACGAACAAAAACCGGATTTTATTTTCTACCTCAGCGGTGTTGATATTTTAGCATCAGACAAGCTAGGCAAGCTGGGCTGCTCTGTAGCTGCCTGCAAAAGACGGGATGAATTGGTCTTGCAACTATGCCGGACACACGGTATTCCGGTACAATGCAGTATGGGTGGAGGCTATTCTCCCGACATTAAGACCATCATCGAGGCGCATGCCAATACCTACAGGGTTGCTGCCAATCTTTACTCATAAACTATTCAAAAAAAACAAAAGCTTATCCGAAGACAAGCTTTTGTGTTGGTAAGTTACCTGCCTCCTAAAAGCAGCAGTTCATTGGCAACGACTTCCGTAGTATAGCGTTTGTTACCTTCTTTGTCTTCCCAGACTTTATGAACCAGCTTTCCTTCAACGGCAATTTCCTTTCCTTTTTCAACAAATTTCTCGATAATTTCTGCCGCTTTCCCCCAGGCTACCACGGTATGCCACTGGGTATCGGTGATCTTATCCCCTTTGTCGTTATAATAAACTTCATTCGTGGCAATGGCTAATTTTGCCAGTTTTTTTCCTTCGCCTAAGTTTCTAATTTCGGGATCACTCCCTACATTACCGATTAACTGTACTTTGTTTCTTAATGCATTCATGGCTTATAAAATTAATGGTTCGACTTAAATCTGATCTCTTTTTTGCATTAACACTGCTGCACCACTTATAAAGAAGCGGGCAGTTATTATTGGTTATTTTTGATGAATTTTGAATGCTGTTTTACATTTCCTTTAGCATCCTCTATACGCAGGAAATAAACTCCTCCGGCTAATTTTGAAACGTCTATTCCTTTTTCCATTACTGTTTGTTTTTCCGTTTTGCTGATTTTTCTGCCGTTAAAATCAAATATGGAGAATTGCATCTGGTCGTCCAATGTTTCAATACCTTTTACAAACAGGGATTCCGTCGCCGGGTTGGGATATACCGAAAAAGCGGTTTTATCAAAATCCTCGCTACCTGCTGTAACCACATCTCTTTTCGCAATATAAAGTCGGTTTTTCTGCTCGGCAGCTATCGGGAGGTTGTTTAACTGAAAATCTATAGACAGGTCGGAAACAACAGAAAAATTATCAGCCGTCGAATTCAGTACTTTCAGATCGCGCACGCCATTTGACTCACAAGGATAAATTTCACAGGATTGTACCACTCCCTGTTTACTGTATTTTGCCAGCAAAAGATAGAACTGATTGCTAAGATTGTAAACAAAGTTCGGAGCCAGATTCAAATATTTATAGAAGCTTCCGCCCACATATACATTATCCTGGGCATCGATATGTAATTTTGATAACCTTGAAAGGCTCAGTCCTGTAGTTGGAGCCTGATCGGAGGATATCCCTGCTCTTCGGGCCCAAACCAAACTTCCGGCAGTATTATATTTTACCAGAAAACCACCGTAATTACCAGGGAATTGCAAAATAGTACCATCAAAATTTGCGGAAGAATTATACACCCTTCCAGCCAAATAAACATCATTGGCAGCATCTACAGCAAGATCCTCCACCTTGGAATCGGCACCGCCGCTTGTAGCAGCAGTTTTTGCCCAGGCTACCGCTCCGGTATTGTCATATCGTACAAAAAACAAATTGGAATTTGAACTGCTTGTTCTGTTTAAGGTGATACTGCCAAAAGTTACCGATCTGGAAAAGAACTCTCCGGCAATATAAACATTCCCGTTATTATCAACAGTCATTGTTCTGATCTGCGCTCCTATCCTGTCGGCCGAAATACTGGTGTATGGTCCTGTATAACGGGAGGAAGAAACCCATTGAAGCGCTCCGTTACTCGCATCAAATCTCGCTACCAGGTTTTTATCCATGCCTGCTATTGTTGGCGAATAATTAGCTACCGGTAAGGTTACCCCATCAAAAGACAACTGATCATAGCCATAATTTGCGGCAAAATACAATTTATCGTTTTTATACTTTACATAACCGTTTCCTACATACTGATCAAATACTTTGGACCAGACCAATGTTCCCGATAATGTATATTTTGCAATAAAGGTTTTTGTTGCATACGGATCCAGATTTTCTAAAACGGTACCACTGCCTAAATCCATGGTTCCGTTAAAAACACCGGCAATATAATAATGGGCATCACCATCATAATCAACAGACGTAATGATCTCAAGGCGGGATCCCCCGAAATGCTTTACATTCAGGAATGTTCCGTTTTCATCAAATTTTGCAATAAATGCATCACCAACAGTAGCAGTACCAGCCGGCAAACTCGTGTTTTGCAAAGTGGTTCCCTGTATAGAAGTGGTAGCGCCATTAAAGCTACCCACCATAAAATAGTTGTTGTCTTTATCAACAAAACTCAACGGTTTACTGTCAATTATCGATGTGTTTTCGACCTTGATATTCCAAAGCCATTCACTCTGATTCAGTGCCTGACCGTACATGTCAAGAGCACTAATGCAAACCATTGCAAAAAGTAATTTTAATCTCATATCTGTGTTTTTATCATTATTTTGCCTAAAATAATAAAATTACAATAAATAATACAAGGTAAATTAGAATTATACGCAAACCAATTAGTTTTCGAATCCAAACTTCAAAAGAACCGCAAAAGGTTATACTGCAAAATTGCACTGCAGCCGGATCTTTATCCGACATTTAACCGTTTACTTTCGATTATAAATAATTGTAAGCGTTTGTAAGCAGTTGGTATTTTTTGTAACTTTCTGAAAAAACAAACCCCATGCAAAAGGCAATCAATAAAGTCGAATTACGAAATTTAAAGATTGAAGACTATAAAGAACTCCGGAATTCCATGATGGAAGCCTATAGTGAGCTCGAAGAAGCTTACTGGGAAGAACACCAGATAGAACGTTTGCTGGAGATATTTCCCGACGGTCAGCTGGTCATACTGGCAGACGGCAAGGTTGTGGGCTCTGCCTTATCCTTAATTATGGATTACCGGAAAGCCAGTGCCAATCATACCTATGAAAAAATCACCGGAAACTATACTTTTTCCACTCACGATCCCTTTGGCGATGTTCTTTATGGTATTGATGTGTTTATCCATCCCGATTACCGCGGACTCCGGTTGGGCAGAAGACTATACGATGCCCGTAAAGAGATCTGCGAACAGCTGAATTTACAGTCCATTATTTTTGCCGGCCGTATTCCCAAATATGCCGAACATTCCAAAGCATTGACCCCAAAACAATATATCGAAAAGGTAAGGGTAAAAGAACTGCACGACCCGGTTTTATCTTTTCAGCTCAGCAATGATTTCCACGTGATCAAGGTGATGAAAAATTACCTGGAAGGCGATGTCAGCTCACAGGAATATGCCGTGTTACTGGAATGGAACAACATCTATTATGAAAAAAACCAGCAGCTTATCAACACCCGTAAAAGTGTGATCCGGCTAGGATTGATTCAATGGCAGATGCGTCCGTTAAACAACCTGGAAGCTTTATTTGAACAAGCCGAATTTTTTATTGATGCGGTTTCCGGTTATGCCAGCGATTTCGCGATGTTTCCGGAACTTTTCATCGCTCCGCTAATGGCCGACTACAACCATCTTTCGGAAGCCGATGCCATTCGGGAACTCGCCCGTTACAGCGAACCGATCCGTAAAAAATTCCAGGAATTTGCCATTTCCTACAACATCAACATCATTACCGGAAGCATGCCGCTGTTAGAAAACGGAAACCTGTACAATGTTGGTTTCCTTTGCAAAAGAGACGGAACGTCCGAAATGTATTCCAAGATACACATCACACCAAACGAAGTGTTTTACTGGGGAATGAAAGGCGGTTCCCAGATCAAGACCTTTGATACCGATTGCGGTAAAATAGGCATCATGATCTGCTATGATGTGGAATTCCCGGAATTGTCCCGACTGCTGGCCGATGAAGGGATGGATATCCTGTTTGTCCCGTTTCTTACCGATACCCAAAACGGTTATACCCGGGTACGGAACTGTGCGCAGGCACGGGCTATTGAAAACGAATGCTATGTGGCTATTGCCGGTTGCGTAGGCAACCTGCCGAAAGTAAACAATATGGACATTCAGTTTGCACAGGCAGCTGTATTTACCCCTTCCGACTTTGCTTTTCCGACTAACGGGATCAAAGCAGAAGCCACACCCAATACCGAAATGACGCTGATTGTGGATGTGGATGTCGATTTGCTGAAAGAACTGCACGAACACGGAAGTGTCCGAACCATGAAAGACCGTAGAAAAGATTTATACCAGATTAAAAGACTAAAAACAAACTAAGGTTTATGGAATTAGAACAATTAAGATATCCTGTCGGAAAATTTATTGTCCCGACAGAAATAGACCGGCAGCACATCCAATCGTGGAAAACAACAATCCAATCGCTTCCACAGGAACTAAACGCCTTGGTAAAAGACCTCAGCGTTACCGAACGGAACTGGATTTACAGACCCGATGGCTGGAGCATCAAACAGGTTATCCATCACCTTGCCGACAGCCACATGAACAGCTTTATCCGCTTTAAATTAACCCTAACCGAAAACGTACCGGAAATCCGTCCTTATGAAGAACACAAATGGGCTCTTACTGCAGACGGGCAGGATGACGACATCAGTGCTTCCTTGCAGATTATAACCGGCGTACACAACCGCTGGGTTTATCTGTTGGATACCTTAACCGAAGAAGATCTGGCTTTGTTGTATTTCCATCCGCAGCACCAGCGCCTTTATTCGCTGAAAGAAGCGATCGGGATTTACGACTGGCATTCCAGACATCACCTGGCACACATTAAACAAGCCCTGCATCATAAAGGAAATTTCGAATAAAATACCTGCACTCTTAAAAACCGTATACGCCAACCAAAATCAGTTATCATGAAAAAATGCCTTGAATGTGAAGAGAGAATTGTAGGCCGGGAAGACAAAAAATTCTGCAGTGACGGATGCCGCAATGCCTACAATAACAAAAAGAATAAAGATGTTACCAACCTGATGCGCAATATTAACAACAAACTGCGCAGGAATTACCGGATTTTGGCGGCTTTAAATACCGACGGAAAATCAAAAACCACCCGAACCAAACTTTTAAGCAAAGGATTTGATTTTGAATTTTTTACCGGCATTTTAAACACTAAAACAGGAAATACCTATTATTTTTTATACAATCAGGGTTATATGGCTTTAGAAAACGATTACTTTGTATTGGTAAAAAAAGACCTCTGATTCAGTATGACAACACCAATAGCAATTTTAGGATGCGGATGGCTCGGCCTTCCGTTAGCGAAAGCATTAATCAATCAGCATTACCCTGTTAACGGCTCTACAACATCCGAAAACAAGCTTTCCCTTTTAGCCGAAAACCGGATTCATCCTTTTTTAGTCAGTCTGCATGAAGAAGCAACAAAGGGCGACATAACCGCTTTTCTTAACGGTCCTGAAATACTGATTATTGATATCCCGCCAAAATTGAGAGGGGATAATCCGGAAAATTTCACCGCAAAAATCCGGAATCTTATTCCTCATATCGAAACGGCAACAGTAAAGCAGGTCCTGTTTATCAGTTCTACTTCCGTATATGCCGATGATAATTCGGAAGTTTCCGAAGCCACCATTCCGCAGCCGGATACCGAAAGCGGCAGGCAGCTTCTGGAAGCAGAACGGCTTTTACAGCAAAACAGTCATTTCCAGACAACGGTTCTCCGCTTTGGAGGATTGATCGGCAGCGACAGGCATCCCGTTAAATTTTTAGCCGGCAGGGAAAATATCGGAAATCCGGAAAGTCCGATTAATTTTATTCATCAAACGGACTGCATCGGAATCATTTTAACAATAATCGAACAGCGTCAATGGGGCACCACTTTTAATGCCGTGGCACCGGTACATCCAGGCCGGGAAGCCTATTATACGCAAAAAGCAGCGGCATTAGCCCTGGCAGTTCCGAAATTCAACCATCAGAAACCTTCCGTTGGAAAGCGAATCAATACCGATAAACTCACCACCGTTTTGCAGTATACTTTTAAAGTTTTGGATTTTTAATCATAATTAATTCTAACTTTATACTTTACAAAACCGGAATATCAGAACCAACACACAAAAATCTTACGCTACCCAGTATTATGAAAAAACTATTGCTTTATCTTCCTTTACTCTTTTTAATTGTATCCTGTACAAAAGATTTTGACGATTATGCGCCAATACAGGAAACACCCAATGCATCCCGTGAACTGTTGATGTTACGGGTGGATTTTGAAACGAACCAGTTTAAAGGCGGAAAACTATTCCATTTTGAAGGTGTTCCAATGACTCCAACAATTCCGCTAACGGAAACCTATCTTCCGCCAAGTGATTTTGGTAATTATAAATTAGCATTCACGCCAACCGGTGAAGTTATCTTTAACGGGCCTGTTACCTGGATGGGAACTTCTTCAGAAATAGCAACACCCGATTATAGCGCACCGGAAACGTATCCTGTTTTACCAACAAATAGCGCTGCCGATTTTGCCACTGCCCAGTATTTTACTCCAACAGCCGATATTATTGCATCGGAAGGTTATACCAGTTTCAACTATGAAACCATCTGGAATGCGGTCAGCAACCTGGAAATTGTCCATCAGTTCACTGCCGAAAATGCAAAAGTCGGCTTTATGCTCTACACGCCGGGATTAGGTGTTTTTCAGCCACAACATGCCGACTGGTTTATCATTTTGTATAAATAAGATACGTGTATGACCTTAACGGACATTGCCAACATCCGCCTGGCCAATCAGCTTTTAATCCGGAACAAAGCCGGTAGTATTTCCGAAATCGCCACCTATATGGGAGCACTTCAGGCACAGGACTATGCGATGTCAAAATGGGCATTGGGAATCCGGCATGCAAATGCTACCGAATCGCTTGTTGAAGCAGCCATGGATAATGGCGAAATTATCCGTACGCATGTAATGCGCCCGACCTGGCATACCGTTGCGGCGTCCGATATTTACTGGATCCTTGAACTTTCGGCAAACCGGATAAAGTCGTCTATGACCAGCGGTTTGAAAGAACTGGAACTTGATCAAACCGTCCTTTCCAGGTGTTATTCCGTTATGGAAAAGGCCTTAAGAGATCACAATCATCTGACCCGGGAAGAACTGGTTTCTGAACTGGAAAAGCATAACATCGCCACCAATGACAGCCGTTCGTCTTACATACTGATGCATGCCGAATTGAGCGGTATCCTTGGCAGCGGAAAAACAAAAAATAAAAAATCCACCTATGCATTTCTTCCGGAATGGGTTCCTCAAAAAAACATCCTGCCCCGGGAAGAAGCTCTGGCAAAACTGGCCCGAAAATATTTTACCAGCCATGGTCCGGCAACAATTCTGGATTTCCACTGGTGGTGCGGCCTGTCTTTAACCGAAACCAAAAAAGCACTGGAATTGGTCCAATCCGATTTTATTTCAGAAACGATCGGTACGGAAACCTACTGGTTTTCCCCGGCTCTTGTTTTTCCGGAAAAAGAAAACAATTCCGTTCAGCTGCTACCGGCATTTGATGAATTTCTGATCAGCTACAAGGACCGGACAGCAACCCTGACGATGGATCATCACAAAAAAGCAATTACCCGAAACGGTATTTTTCACCCGGTAATCGTTAGTAATGGAAAAGCTGTCGGAATATGGAAACGGTCTTTAAAAAAGAATGCCGTAACAATCGATATTCATCCGTTTGAACCTTTTTCTGCCGATTTCAAAAAAATTATCGAACATGAAATCGGGAAACTGGGTACTTTTCTGGACAAAGCCCCGGAAACAATTTACCATTCCTAAACCCTACGAATCTATTTTATGAAACAGCATATTGCTCATATTACCTTAATGGTAAACGACTATGAAGAAACCATCGCTTTCTATACCGGACAATTAAACTTTTCCCTTTTGGAAAACATTCATGGCGAAGACGGAAGACGCTGGGTAACGCTGGCTCCGAAAGGATCCGCTGGCAGTGCTTTTGTTTTGATGAAAGCCGAAAATCCGGAAGAAAAAAGAAGCGTTGGCAACCAGACCGGAGGAAAAGTTGCCTTCTTTTTAAAAACAGATGATATCGCGCGCGATTTCGAAAATTTCACCAACAATAAGGTAACGATCATAAGAGGTATCGTGGAAGAGCCTTGGGGTAAAGTTGCCATTTTTGCCGATCTGTACGGTAATCTCTGGGATTTGATAGAACCGGCATCTTAATCGGCACCGTCAGCTGTCGCTTTTGTTCAACCTTAAATTTATTGCCAATGAAATCGACTAATTATTACAATACTTTTATTGCTGTTGCAGCAGATTGTCCGGCAAAAACCGCCGAAATCCCGCCTTTAAAAAAAACGGGCAAATCAATAGCGGTTATCCAGTTTGAAACCCTTATTGAAAATCCGTACCGGTTTACTTCCGATACCGTTTTATTCAACATTTATGCCGCTAAAAACAATATTCAAAAAGAAGATTCAGAACAGGAAAGAGAGCATTATTTTTCAAAAGGACAGGCTTGTTTTCGCTGCTCTCCGCTTCCCAAAAGATACGGTTGGGGCGTTCATTGCAATGAAGAAGGAAAGATGGCTATTTACGGAATAGAAACCGAAGCCTATCAAAAACTGGCTGCCGACGATAGTCTGCACCATACCAAAGCAATGTGTTCCGGTAAAAAATAATCCCTTATATTTTATCTGCTTTATTAAAAATAGTTTCCTGCTTTTGAGCAGTGCTCCAAAATATTATAACCGGCATTACGGTTATAATTCATTCCTGATTTCAGGATTTCGAACCTCTAAAAAAACCGGCTTTGATCAAGGTCAAAGCCGGTTTTTTGTTCGTCCTATCAGCATAAAACGGCAGTATTCTACAAATAACCACCCTTAAAACACTCTTTATTTCACAAAAACTTTTTTTTATTAATTATTCAGATAAAATATAACACCCTGTTTATTATTTATTATATTTGGTACAAAATTTACCATTTTTAATTTTACAACTGTTATTTTATTGATAAAAAATACCATTTTTAACATATAAGCTGTTAATCTCATACAAGCCTCATAATTACCTTTTTTGTTTCAACGGTACTCCATACACCAAATGATATTTTCATTGCGTACAACTTTAACACCAAAAACAATTAATTATGAAAAAATGCTTACTCTTATTTTCGGCATTGCTGACCTCCCTGGCGGCAATGGCACAGGTTCCCGAAACCAGCGGCCCGGACGATCCGCCCAGCTACACCCAACCCCAACAGCCTCAGCTGCCCGTTTATGAATTGCATCCGGCACAGATAGGCGGAGAAGTACAGGACTACCTCAGCTCCAGAGTTGAAGGTTATGCTGCCTACCATTTTAACTATGCTGCACTAAACGATTACCTGCTTAAAAATCCTTATGCGATAGAGTTTATCCTAAAGGACAATTCCGGTAACACCAAATTTACCCTTCAGCGCCACGACATGAGAGCGTTGGATTATACCGAAGGGATTACCCATGAAGGAGGAGAAAATCAGATCACTTTTCAGCGTACCGCCGAAACCGATCTTAACTATAATGTCCCTACTTTAAAAGGAACCGCCGATAATAATCCCGGAACACTGGTTCGTCTGGCCATCTTTAAAGACAACCTGGTAGGATTGAAATGGGATACCGAAAGCAATCAGGTATTGTATTACACGTCCCTGCAGGATTTTATCAAATTAAACGGCGATGATTTTGTTACCGACGAAAACCCATTATTGGTTTTTAATCTCGGAAACATCATCAGCACCCAAAACTCAAGATGCCAGCAAATCCAGGAATTAATCCAGGAACCTCCTGTGGTACAAAAGGGTTATTTTAAAGATTGTACGCCGCGCTTTGTCACAATAGCCGCAGAAGGCGATAAACCCTGGTGCGACCAGAACGGAAGCAACTCGGCATCCAACATCCTGAACAGCCTCTTTTTGGCCGAATGTGTGTATACGCACTACTTCAACATCTCGTTCATCGTAAAACATGTCAACCTTTTACCTACGAACGGTTCGCTATACAATACCAACAATGCCACAGACATACTCTATAAATTCCGGGACAACTGGAATGCCAACCACACAAACAAGGATCGCGATTTAGCCTTACTGTTTACCGGAAGACGGCCAGATGGCGGTACGGTAGGTATTGCTTTTACCAATTCTTTATGTTCCACATATTCCGCTTACGGTGTCATTGGAAAAGACCCGACCAGAATTCGTATCATCACTCATGAAATGGGACATATTTTCGGTTCCCTTCATGACGACGAGCATTACGGCTCTTCTTCCTGCAGCGGCAGCGACGTACCGATCATGTGTATGTACACATCCTCATATTCCCCTTTATATTTCAGTCCGCATACGCGAAATATTATTCTAAACTCGATAAACAGCCATGCCTATTGCCTGAATGATTATGCGAATGTGAATAATTCCAGTGAAATTGTAAAATCATGGACAAACAACCGCAACCTGAAATGGGTGGCTACCTGGTACATGCAGGAAGGCGATTATATGTTAGCCGGAAATTTTGACGGTGAAAACAACGATGAGGAAATTTTCTTTGCAAATCCGGATCGAAACTGGGTTGGTATTATGGATTTCTCCTGCGACCAGGGAACCGATTGGTACCACCTTTGGGGCAATGGCGGAAACAGAAGCTTCGGATGCTGGTACCGTAATTACGGCGACCGGTACTATGCCGGTGATTTTGACGGCGATGGCAAAGATGAAATTTTATCCCGTACCGATAATGGCAGCTGGGCTCAGATTAAAGAATACCTGCCCGGCAGCTGGTCGTGGAAAGAGCGATGGAGCAACAACGGCGGTAATACTCCTATAGCCTATTGGTATATGGGACCACAGGACACTTTTACCATTGGCGATTTTGACGGCGACGGTAAGGACGAACTATTGTGTGTTAACCCGAATGGCTGGGCACATCTGGTAAAGTTCAATTCCAGCGGCGGCGGTTGGTATTCCCCGCAGACGATCTGGAGCAATAACGGTTCCGGATGGATTGGCGGATTGCAGATCTCGCAGATACAACGCTACCTGAAAGGAAAAATGCGCACCACTACCCGTGATGAACTTTATGCTTTCGTGAGCAATTCTTCCAGTAATTTCTCTGCTATTATGCGCTTTACCGGAAGCACCTGGACGTTAACCGGCGGACAGGGATTGGGTACCAGCTTTACAACAACTAACGTGACGCCGGCACACAGCAGCTACAAAATGATGACCGGAAATCTGGACAACGACGGTTACAGCGAATACCTGGCCATCAGCAATACCTGGATTGGCAGTTATGACTATAGCAATGGCGGTCCCGGTATGTCCTTTAACTGGAGTAATGGCGGAAGTTCCTATTATAACGACTGGTATCTGAACCAGCGTTCCCGACAGTTTTTAGTAAAGGCAGCACCAACAGCACCTGACCAGATCTTTAACATCCAGTATATTAAAAGAAGTTCCGGATGGTGGTTCTGGTATAAAGAATGGTATGAAGCATCACTGGCTTCAATGTACCGCGGGGAATTGCCTAACCAGAACATGAAACAGGCCGGTCCGGAAATGGAAATCGAAAAATCAACGGTAATTGCGGTTAACGACAATATGCTGATCTATCCGAATCCAACCCATGATGTCCTGAATATTGATTTTAACAATATCGAGATCAAGCAGGCAAACATCAGCCTTATTGATATTATGGGAAAAACCGTCCTGCAGCAACCTTTAACCGGGTCAAACAATACCTTATCCTTACAGCATTTAGCGGGCGGACTGTATATTGTACAGATTCATTCCGAAAATCAGCCGGTGTTTACAACCAAGATCATTGTAAACAAAGGCAAATAAAAACAGCAACCGGCATCAAAAAAGTTGTCTGCCTTTCATAAAAAAAGCCTCCCGTTTGGGAGGCTTTTGTATTGATTACCAGATTTTAACTCTGTCTTCCGGTTTAACATATAGTTTATCACCCGGTTGGATATCGAAAGCCTGATAGAAAGCTTCAACATTTTGTAACGGCACATAAGCACGGTACATTCCCGGTGAATGCGGATCGGTTTTTACCTGATTTTTAATCGCTTCATCTCTCATTTTAGAACGCCAGATAGTCGCCCAGGAAATAAAGAAACGTTGTTCCGGTGTATAACCGTCAATCAAGCCCGGATTACCGTTTTTCTTTAAATACAACTGTAAACCGTCATAAGCAGCATTCACACCACCAAGGTCACCAATGTTTTCCCCTAATGTAAATTTACCGTCTACAAACGTTCCCGGTAATGGTTCCAGCGCACTATATTGTGCCGCTAAAGCACCTCCTAAACCGGTAAATTGTTTTAAATCTTCATCTGTCCACCAGTTTACTAAATTTCCGTCTGCATTATAACGGGCACCGGAATCATCAAAACCATGTGAAATTTCATGTCCGATAACCGCTCCGATACCACCGTAGTTTACCGCTTCGTCTGCTTTATAATCATAGAAAGGCGGTTGTAAAATAGCCGCCGGGAAAACGATTTCGTTATACGACGGGTTGAAATATGCATTTACTGTTTGCGGCGACATTCCCCAACGGGTTTTATCTACCGGTTTTTTCAGGTCTTCGATGTTTTCATCAAAGCCCCATTTGGCAACATTTTTCATGTTGTCATAGTACGATCCGCCATCGGCGATACTCTTGATCTCTAATTTGGAATAGTCTTTCCATTTGTCCGGATAACCGATCTTAACCGTCGATTTTCTTAATTTTTCGATAGCTCCCTGTCTGGTTGCAGGCGTCATCCAAGGCAGTTTATTGATACGGTTTTCAAAAGCAAGGAATACATTTTCAATCATTGCTTTCGCTTTTGCTTTTGCTTCAGCCGGGAATTTTTTCTCTACATATAATTTCCCTAAAGCTTCTCCCACCGTTCCGTTTACCACCTGTAACGCACGCTCTTCTCTCGGACGCTGCTTGATAGCTCCCTGTAAAGTTTTGCTGTAAAAATCCCAGTTGGCATTTTCAATATCGGTTGTTAACACACCGGTTGATTTGTTAATCAGCGTCCAACGCAAATAGGCTTTCCAGCTATCCGCATCGTTTGCTTTAAAAATATCTTCCAGAGCGGTCATATAGCGCGGTTGTGATACCACTAAAGAATCCAGATTTTTAACACCCAAACCGTCAAAATAGTTTTTCCAGTTTACTGTTGGCGTCAGTTTTTGCAGGTCGGCTACACGCATCGGGTTGTAGGTTTTTCTACGGTCGCGGCGCTCCACTCTGTCCAGTCTTGGTTTTGCCATAGCCGTTTCCAATGCCAGTACTCTAACCGCATCTTCTTTTGCCTGACTTGGTCCTTCTCCTAAAAATTGCAGCATACGGGCCACGTGTGCCACATATTTCTCTCTTTTCTCTTTAGAATCGGCATCATCCGAAATATAATAGTCACGATCCGGCAATCCTAAGCTTCCCAATCCGACATATACCACATTACGGTTACTGTTTTTAGCATCGGCACCAATTCCCATACCATAAAAACCTAAACCTCCCTGCGGTTCCATTTCTAATAACAGGGCATTTACATCCTGTGCATTCTTAACCGCATTGATTTTTGCCAGCTGTTCTTTGATTGGGGTAATTCCCAGTTTGTTTCTGGAAATTGTATCCATAAATGTTCTGTACACATTTACAGCTTTTGCCTGATCCGATTTCGGATCCAGATTTTTATTTGCAGCAGCCTCTTTTAAAATGGCTAAAGCGTCTTTATCGGTATTCTGGCGTAATTCGTCAAAACTTCCCCAACGGGTTTTATCACTCGGAATTTCCGTTTTGTCATACCAGGTTCCGTTTACATAACGGAAAAAATCATCCCCCGGTTTAACCGACTTATCCATAAATCCAAGGTTAATCCCCGGATGTGTAGCCGTCTTTTCTGCCGTGGCGGTCTGATTTGTTTTACAGGAGAACAGTACTAACGAAGCCGTAGCACAAAGAAGAACTCCCTTATTCACTTTTAATTCCATATTCTTATTTTTTGATTGGTGTTCGGATAACAAAAATAACAATTAGTAACCGAATTGATTTTTTTATTTGTTAAAATTGAATCCGTCCCGATTTAGAGAATATTTAACCCGCTAATAGCGAACTTCTTTTTACTTTTGCAAAAAAATAAATCATGCTATCTTTTTTCAAGAAATACCGACTGTTTTTTATTGTCCTTTTTGTGCTTTCTGCCATTATCGTAACCCTTTTCTATAACGCCCTTACCCCTAAAAAAAAGCTTGCTATCTATACCCCGTCCATGGTTAACCCGGAATTGGTGGATACCACGATTCAGCATATTGCCAATAAACATACTATTGCCGATTTTGCCTTTACCAATCAGAACGGAAAAACCATTACCCAAAAAGATTATGAGGGGAAAATTTATGTAGCCGACTTTTTCTTCACCACCTGTCCGACAATTTGCCCGATCATGACAACCAATATGGTATGGTTACAGGATCAAATTAAGAACAACCCGAAAGTGATGCTGCTTTCCCATTCGGTAACTCCGGATATTGACAGCGTACCGGTCTTGAAAAAATATGCGCTGGACAAAGGAGTAATTGACAGCAAATGGAACCTGGTTACCGGCGATAAAAAAGACATCTATTATATTGCCCGAAAATCTTATTTAGCGGTAAAAACCGGAAAACCGGAAGAATTATACGATATGGTGCATACCGAAAACTTTGTTTTAGTAGATGCCAAACGCCGTGTCCGCGGTTTTTATGACGGTACCAAAATGGAAGATGTAAAACGCTTACTGGAAGATATTAACTGGTTGTCCCAAAACGAAAAATAGTCGTTTATACAACCGGAATAATTTTGAAATCCATTTTCGCCATACCTCAGGACCTTTTAACAGCCAAAGAATCTGTTTATGACCCATGCGGTCTGGAATGTTCCGATTTACGGGCTGCAGCCGAAAGTGCGAAATATGACGCCCTTACCTTCCGCCTGAACGGACAATTTGTCTGCTACCGGCAGGCAAAAATTACCCCTGCAAAAACCGGGCAGTTTGTAACCCTCTGGAAAAGAAGCGAAGCAGGTCCTATCGAGCCCTTTTCGGTTACGGACACGATTGATCTCGTGATTATCAACACACGAAAAGACGAACAATCGGGGCAGTTTATTTTCCCGAAAGCTGTTTTGGCCGCCCGCGGTATTATTTCCACTGCTCAAAAAGAAGGCAAACGCGGTTTCAGGGTTTATCCGCCCTGGGATATACCCGGCAGCAAACAGGCACAGCAAACGCAGGCCTGGCAATTACCCTACTTTTTAGAAGGCTCCGCCAACTGCACCAGCAGCCGGAACCGGGCGTTAACGCTGCTCCTGCCGTAAATCATTACACACCTCAGCATGCGTCCGTATTTAACATTTGTAAGAATTTTTCAACTGAAATCGATATCCTAATCATTTCATAAAAAAATGTGAAAGTGTGTTTTATCATGGCTTATCAGTTTTAAATGCTTATTTTTGCATATCTATTTTAATTCAATCTAAATAAGGTGAAAACCACGCTAGCACAAATAAAAAAAGGACAAAAAGCCGTGATCAAGGATTTTAATGTTGATGTAATTCCACTAAAACTTTTAGAAATGGGCTGTCTACCCGGCAATACTGTAGAGCTGTTACAAATTGCTCCGCTGGGTGATCCGTTATACATTAATGTAAACGATAGTCACGTGGCCATTCGTATCGAAACCGCCAGCCAAATTGAGGTTGAGATTATATAAGGAAAAAATTCATGAGTACAAATACGTTAAAAGTAGCCTTAATAGGTAACCCGAATACCGGAAAAACATCCGTCTTTAATCAACTTACCGGTTTAAACCAACAAGTAGGGAACTATCCCGGCATCACGGTAGAAAAAAAACAAGGAATCAGCAAACTGTCCCCAACCGTTAAAGCGAATATCCTTGACCTACCCGGAACTTACAGTTTAAATGCCAGTTCACTTGATGAAAATGTCGTTATCGAATTGTTGATGAACAAAAACGACAAAGACTTTCCGGATGTTGCCGTAGTGGTTAGCGAAGTGGAAAACTTAAAACGTAATTTATTACTGTTCACTCAGATCAAAGATCTGGAAATTCCAACCATTCTCGTGATCAACATGTCCGACCGAATGGAATACAAAGGAATTACGCTTGATATCCCGCTTCTTGAAAAAGAACTTAAAACAAAAATTGCATTGGTCAGTTCCCGAAAAAAAACAGGAATTGAAACACTGAAAAATTTACTGATCAATTATAAAGAGTTGTCTACCGAACCTTGTTTGAATGCCACCAGTATTGATCCGGAATATTTTAACAGCCTGCGCAATGCTTTCCCGAACCAGCTTTTGTACAAACTATGGCTGGTTATAACACAGGACGTTAATTTTGGCGGCCTGCACCGTAATGAAGTTTCGATTAAATCTTTTGTAAAATCGGATACCGAATTAAAACGACTGCAGCAAAAAGAAACCATCAAACGATACCAGTTTATCAACGATACGCTTAAACTGACTTACAAAGTAGATACGGCTAATGCCAGAGATATCCGCAGTAAGCTGGACAGAATATTAACCCATAAGATTTTCGGTTATATCATTTTCTTCGGAATCCTGATGCTGATATTCCAGTCCATTTTCAGCTGGTCCAGCATCCCGATGGATTTTATAGACGAAAGTTTTGCGTCCTTAAGTGCCTATGCAGCCGAAAACATGCAGCCGGGCGTACTTACCGACCTGATTTCGCAGGGAATCATTCCGGGATTGGGCGGAATCATCATTTTCATTCCGCAGATCGCCTTCCTGTTCCTCTTTATTTCCCTATTGGAAGAAAGCGGCTATATGAGCCGTGTGGTATTCTTAATGGACAAGATCATGCGCCGTTTCGGTTTGAGCGGAAAAAGCGTGGTGCCTTTAATTTCGGGAACGGCCTGTGCTATTCCGGCAATTATGGCGGCACGGAATATTGAAAACTGGAAAGAACGACTGATCACGATATTGGTTACGCCTTTTACCACCTGTTCCGCACGTTTACCGGTATATGCCATTTTAATCTCGCTGATTATTCCGCACAAATATATTTTCGGAATATTCAACCTGCAGGGATTGACGCTAATGACGCTTTACCTTTTAGGTTTCGGAATGGCTATCTTATCGGCTTATATCCTGAACAAGATTTTAAAAGTAAAAAGCAAATCCTATTTTGTAGTGGAAATGCCGGGTTATAAAGTTCCTTTATTTAAAAATGTCGCGTTGAATGTTATCGAAAAAACAAAAGCTTTCGTTTTTGGAGCCGGTAAAATCATTCTGGCGTTGTCTGTTATTTTATGGTTTTTAGGTTCTCACGGACCGGATAAAAACTTTAAAAATGCCGAACAGATCATCGAACAGGAATTAGCTCAGAAAACCATCAGCGGTGAAAAAGAAGATCTGGTTGCTTCATTCAAACTGGAAAACTCCTATATCGGAATCATCGGAAAAAGCATTGAACCGGTTATCCGTCCGTTAGGTTACGACTGGAAAATCGGGATTGCCGTGGTCAGCTCTTTTGCTGCCCGTGAAGTGTTTGTAGGAACACTGGCTACAATATATAGTGTGGGAAGTCATTCTGAAGAGGAAACCACCATTAAAAACCGTATGAATGCCGAAATAAATCCGGTAACCGGGGTAAAAATCTTCAACCTGGCCACAGGTGTTTCTTTACTGCTGTTCTATGCTTTTGCCATGCAGTGTATTTCCACGCTGGCCATTACTAAAAAAGAAACCAACTCCTGGAAATGGCCGGCAATCCAGCTTGTATTCATGAGCGGATTTGCCTATGTTGTTTCCCTGGTTGCTTATCAAATACTTAGTTAATATGGTAGACTATCAGCAAATAGCCGTTTATGTTATCCTCGCAGCTGCCGTACTTTTCCTGATCCGGAAATACCTTTGGAAAAAGAAAAAGAAGAACTGCGGCGGACCCGATTGCGGCTGCAGTTAATGATCTTTAACGATCAGTAAAGGAATCGTGATACTGTGACGAACGGCATCTACTGTGGTTCCGAATAGCAGGTCCTTAAACCAGTTGTGTCCGTGTGCTCCAAGAATCAGTATGTCAAAATTATTTTCATTGACCACTTTGGCAATACTCTTTTTCGGACTGCCAAAATCCAGTTTGATTGCCACTTTGTAGCCTTTGGCTTCCAGTGTTTTCTTATAGGCTTCCAGATACAAATGGTCGCTTGACGTTTCGAAATCGTGGATTTCTTCTCCGTATATCATAGCTCCAACCGTTTCTACCACGTGAATAATGGTATAATGCGCTTCTTTGCCGCCCAGTTGTAACGCCCTCGAAATACTCTTCTGGTCTGTTTTGGAAAAATCCAGCGCAATGGCAATATTGGCATAGATCATGGGTGCATCTGCCTCACTTACGACAATCTCGTTAATATGCGGTACTAATTTCGGATTTGACCATTTTTTATCGACTATCGGTTTGATGATAATATACACTAAAAGGGCTGCCGCACCTACGGCAAAAGGAACAACAAAAGCCCAGATATACACCGGATGTTCCGATTCCTGCAGCCAGGTTACAATTTCATCAAAAACCAGTTTTGCATTCAGGGCAACAATAATCAAAGCCACCAACCAGGAAGAGATCTTTGTCCATTTTCCGATTGCAAAACCCTGCATTTTTTTATTATCACTCACAAAATGTATCAGCGGAATAATCGCAAATCCCAATTGCAGACTCAGGACTACCTGGCTCAGCAGCAGCAGTTTTCCAGTGGCTTCTTCTCCAAAATAAACAATTGCCACAAATGCCGGAATAATAGCGATTAACCGTGTAATAATACGGCGCACCCACGGCTGTATCCTCAAATTCAGATAGCCTTCCATCACGATCTGCCCGGCGAGTGTGCCGGTAATTGTGGAACTTTGCCCGGCGGCAATGAGCGCTAAGGCAAATAGCACCGAAGCCCAGTGTGTTCCCAGCAACGGCTCCAGCAAACGGTGTGCGTCCTGGATTTCCGCTACTTCAAACATGCCGTTTTTATAAAAGGCTGCCGCCGCTAAAATCAATATCGCGGCATTTACAAAAAAGGCCAGGTTCAATGCAATTAAAGAGTCAAAGAAATTGTAGCGTATTGCCTGTTTAATCCCTTTTGGCGAACGGTCGAACTTCCGGGTCTGTACCAAAGAAGAATGCAGGTATAAATTATGCGGCATTACCGTTGCCCCGATAATCCCTATTGCGATATATAAAGCAGTGCTATCCGGAATGGAAGGAATCAGTCCTTTGGCAATTTCGGTCACATCCGGTTTGGCTAAAAACATTTCTATTAAAAACGACATCCCTATTATGGCGATAAGGGCAATGATAAACGCTTCCATTTTCCGGATGCCTTTATTGAGCAGGAACAGCAATAAAAAAGTATCCAGCATGGTGATACTCACACCCCAAAGCAGCGGAATGTCAAAAAGCAGCTGTAACCCGATCGCCATTCCCAGTACTTCCGCCAGGTCGCAGGCAGCAATGGCTATTTCGGCTAAAAAATACAGCACAAAATTCACCGGACGGGAATAGGTGTCTCGCGAGGCTTGCGCCAAATCCCGCTGGCGGACAATGCCCAGACGGGCACTGAGGCTCTGCAACAGCAGCGCCATGATATTGGACATCAGCAAAACCCAAATCAGCTGGTAGCCAAACTGACTTCCTCCCGCAATATCCGTCGCCCAGTTTCCGGGATCCATATAGCCCACGCTCACCATGTAAGCCGGACCAAAAAAAGCAAGGATCTTTTTCCAGACGGTCGTGTTCTGGACTATTGCAACAGATTCATGAACTTCTTCCAGTGAATTGGTGGTTTTCTTTGCCATATTAATGCTCTATTTTTACAAAAAGATTATTGGCAATCTTATTGGAGATAATCATTTCTTTTCCTTCCACTTTTATCGTCAGCGACATATCGAACGTTTCTTTACTGAGCACTTCAATTTTTGATCCTAACGCGATTTGCTGTTTGTCCAGGTATTGCAAAAAATTGGCCGATGAGTCCTTAACACCCACACAAATTCCTTTTTGCTGCACTTCCAGATCGGACAATAATTGTTTGTCTATTTTTTTAATTTCTCCTTTCGCATTCGGAATCGGGTCGCCATGCGGATCTTCCGTTGGAAATCCCAGATAGGCATCCAGTTTATTAATCAGCTTTTCCGATTTGATATGTTCCAGTTCTTCTGCCACATCATGAACCTCATCCCAGGAAAAATCAAGCTTTTCCACTAAGAAAACTTCCCATAAACGATGCTTGCGCACAATCATTTTTGCCGCCAAAGCGCCTTTTTCTGTCAGCGTAACCCCCTGGTATTTCTGATAAAGGATCAAATCTTTCTCTGCCAGTTTCTTTACCATGTCTGTTACCGATGAAGCTTTACTTTCAATCATTCCGGCAATGGCATTTGTATTTACTCCTCTTGGCGATACAACAGACAAGTGATAGATTACTTTTAGATAGTTTTCTTCTGAATGCGTCATTTGTTAAATTTTACGAATTCAAAAATACAATTTTTTTTGATTCAAAAAATATTTTTAGCTTTGCCTAAAAATTAATTTAAACATAATCTAAAATAAAATTGTGAAAAATCTAATCCCATTGCTCGCCATTTGCTTACTTTCCGGTTATTTCGCTGCTGCTCAAACCGTAATTAAAGGGAAAGTAACTTCCGACGGAATACCGTTACAATATGCCAATGTTGTTATTGACAAATTAAAAAAGGGTGCATCGGCAGATGCAGACGGGAATTACACGCTCGAAAAAGTAGCCCGCGGGAATTATGAGATCCAGGTTTCTTTTACCGGATTTAAGGCACAACGAAAAAATATTACGATTAGTGACACGACAACCGTTATACTGAATTTTGATCTGAAAGAAAACAATTCACTGGATGAAGTTGTGGTCACCGGTACACTGAAAGCGGTGAACAGAATCGAAAGCCCTGTTCCCGTTGAAGTGTACAAGCCTACTTTTTTTAAAAAGAATCCCACTTCCAATATTTTTGAGGCACTGCAAAACGTAAACGGCGTTCGTCCGCAGTTAAATTGCAATGTCTGCAATACCGGTGATATTCACATCAACGGACTGGAAGGTCCTTACACGCTGGTTTTAATTGACGGTATGCCTATCGTGAGCGGTTTGTCGACCGTTTACGGCTTGTCCGGAATTCCGAATTCTTTACTGGAACGCGTAGAAGTGGTTAAAGGTCCTGCTTCTTCTCTTTACGGCAGTGAAGCCGTTGGCGGACTGATCAATATTATTACCAAAAGCCCTACAAATGCCCCGGTTGTATCTGCGGATGCTTTCGGAACCAGTTGGGGTGAAGTAAATGCCGATCTGGGTTTTAAAGCGAATGTAGGGAAAGCTGCTTCCCTTTTAACCGGAATCAACTATTTCAATTACAGCAATCCGATTGACAACAATCATGATAATTTTACCGATGTTACCCTGCAGGACAGGATTTCCGTTTTTCAGAAATGGAACTTTAACCGGAAAAGCAATAAATTATTTTCCGTTGCCGGACGTTATTTTTATGAAGATCGCTGGGGAGGAGAAATGCAATGGGAGAAAAAATACCGTGGCGGCAGTGAAGTATACGGCGAGAGCATCTACACCAAACGCTGGGAATTATTAGGAGCTTACGAATTGCCGGTCAGCGAAAAGATGCTGTTTAATTTCTCCTATACCGATCACGACCAGAATTCCGTATATGGAAACATCCCTTACCTGGCCCAGCAGCGCATTGGTTTCGGGCAATTAACCTGGGATAAAAAAGCCGGCAGTCATGATTTGTTGTTTGGTACGGCCATACGCTATCAGTATTACAACGACAATACGCCGGCGACAAAAACAGCCGATGAAACCTGGATTCCGAGTCTTTTTGTTCAGGACGAGATCCGACTGGCTTCCAAACACAGCCTTTTACTGGGAGCGCGTTATGATTACAACAGCAATCACGGTTCCATATTCACGCCTCGCTTTGCTTATAAATGGAAAGCTTCCGACACGGATATTATCCGGTTAAATGCCGGAACCGGATTTAGAATCGTTAACCTGTTTACAGAAGAACACGCCGCATTAACCGGTTCCCGCGAAGTAATCGTTCAGGAAGAGCTGAAACCGGAACGTTCTTATAATGTCAACCTGAACTATCTGAAGAAAATATATACCGAAAACGGCAATTTCATCGGCCTGGAAGCCAGTGCCTGGTATACTTATTTTACCAATTCGATTATCCCGGATTATGACACCAATCCGAACCAGATTATTTATAAAAACTTAGACGGCCATGCCATTACAAAAGGGATCAGTACCAATATTGATATGGTTTTTAACAACGGTTTAAAAGTGATTTTGGGTGCAACCTATATGGATGTCAACAAAACCGAAAACGGCGTGACTACACGCCAGATGCTGACGGAGCGTTTTTCCGGAACCTGGGCTATTTCCTACCGCATCAATAAATTACATCTTGACATTGACTATACCGGAAACCTCTACGGACCGATGCGTCTTCCTGTATTGGGACCACTGGATCCCCGCAGTGAGTTTTCCCCGACCTGGAGCATTCAAAACATCCAGCTGACCTATAACAAAATCAAAAACTTTGAAATTTACGGCGGGGTAAAAAACCTGCTGAACTGGACTCCGAACAAAGGGAATCCGTTTATCATTGCCCGGGCAAACGATCCTTTCGACCAGAATGTACAATATGACAACAGCGGCAACGTTATCCCTACAGCAGACAATCCTTATGCCCTGACTTTTGATCCGAGCTATGTTTACGGACCGAATCAGGGTATCAGAGGGTTCTTAGGAGTGCGCTATACTTTAAAATAATGAGCAAAAAGTTCTACTATATATGCGTTCTCTTTTGGGTGATTCCTTCTGGTTTTGCCCAATTGAAAACGCATACTTTTGAGGAAGCCGAAAGTTTGGCGAAACAAAATCCGAAACCGTATTTTGTTTTTGTCCATACATCATGGTGCAAATACTGCAAAATGATGGAAAAAACAACGTTTCAGAATCCGGAGATCATCGCCTTGCTAAACGAGTCCTTTTACTATATACCCTTTGATGCCGAAAGCAAAACCGATATTTCCTTCTACCATCAGGTCTATCATTTCAAACCCACCGGAAACAATACCGGGCATCATGAATTAGCCTACGAATTAGGGAATATGGAAAAACAGCTTTCCTTTCCTGCCGTTTGTCTGCTCGATACCGATTACCGGATCCTGTTTCAGCACAATCAATTCTTAAAGGCTAAAGAGCTGAAAACCATTCTCGAAAAAAGCCTTAAAAAATAATTTTCCAAAACGGCCGGAACGCCCCGATCTGACGTTTTTTCACAAAATGTCAGATAAAATTATTCTTCATCTTCAAAATAACTGAAATTAAATTTTCATTAACTTTTACGACCCTTTTTTTTAGTAACGGTTATTATACTTCACAATTATCCCGATACAGCAAAAATATACGTTAAAATATTGCCAAAAAACCATCTTCTTAACATCGGAAAATTCATTCAAAAAAAGCGCCTAACAAAAACATAAAATACTATATTACAACGTTTTAAAAATAAAAAAAATATTAAACGGATATCTTTTTTTATCCGATTTGGAACCTTTAAATTTGTATTGTTTTTATTAAGTCTAAATAATATAAATATGAAGTCTATATCTTTTCTACTCCTAAGTATCTTTTTCAGCCTTACCACATTAGCCCAAAACGGATCCTTAAAAGGAACAGTCACCGACGAAAACAACAATCTGGTTACCCATGCCAGTGTTATTTTAATCGAAAATAATCTGACCACAACTACCGATGCTTCCGGTAATTATGTTTTTTCCGATTTACCGTATGGAAAATACAACCTTAAAGTGAGCAGCATGACCTACAAAGCAGAACTGCTTGTGGTAACAATCGACAAACCGAATACCATTGTCAACTTTAAACTAAAAGTAAACGAACAGTTGCTGGATGAAGTGGAAGTATTCGGAAAAAGAAACAAACAGCCGGAAAAACTACAGGCTTTAACGCGGTTACCGTTAAAACCAAGTGAGCAGATACAGAGTATTTCAATTATTTCCTCAAAATTAATCGAGCAGCAGGGAAATCTAACCATTTCGGACGCAACTAAAAACGTTCCGGGTGTTTACACCTTTGCTACTTATGGAAACAAAAGAGAAAGTATGTCTTCCCGTGGATTCCGCGGTATTCCGATTTTGAAAAACGGGGTACGTGTTAATTCCGATTTCAGAGGTGTCGGGATTTTAACGGATGCCATTGGTATTGACAATATTCAGGTGTTAAAAGGAACAGCAGCCATCACTCAGGGTGTTGCAACCGATTTGGGAAGCCCGGGCGGTGTGATCAATATTGTTACCAAAACCCCGAAATTTCAATCCGGTGGTGAAGTAGCCCTTCGTGGCGGAAGCTGGGGATTATTCCGTCCGACGTTTGACGTGTATGGTCCGATTGACGATAACGAAAAAATTGCGTTCCGTGTAAACGGTGCCTACGAAAGAAGCGACAGCTACAGAAGCATGATCTCTAACGAGCGTTTGTATTTCAATCCTTCCCTGCAATGGAAAGCCAATGATAAAACAACGGTTACGGTAGAGATGGATTACCTGGACGACAGCAGAACACCCGATTTGGGAACGGTAAATCTTGCCGGTAATGACATCAATGCCATTTATGACCTGCCGCACGATAAATTCCTGGGATTCAAATCCGACCGTGTTGCCACAAAAAATGCTACCTACACTATTCGTGTGGACCGAAAATTAAACGATAAATTCTCGCTTCGTGCCGCTTATTTCAAATCGGATCTGGATATAGACGATACCGGAGCCAGCCTGTCGCAACTGGCATCCAGCTTTAACGAGCGCAAACGTTCGATAAGCAATAACACCCGAAAAGACATAAACGATGTATTACAGTTAGACCTTGTTGGTCAGGACATCCAAACCGGTTTTCTAAAACACACGTTTCAGGCGGGTATGGATTATTCCAGCAACAATACTGAAACGACAAACTCCAAATCGGTTGTTATCGATACGATAAATGTTTTTGGAAACATCCCGAATATATACCCTACTCCAAACAGTCCGTTGGCTTTCGGAAGTTCGGAAAACACCAAATCAAGAGCGTTAGGTTTATTGGTTCAGGACATGATTACCTGGAACAAATGGTTAAAAACTTTTGTAGGATTGCGTTACAGCAGCGTTGAAATTACCAAATCGAATACTGTGGGAACACAGCGAAACGATGCCTGGAATCCATTGGCAGGTGTTATCTTCACGCCGATGAGCAACATTAACCTGTTTGCGTCCTACACGAACAGTTCCAATCCGAGAAGTGCCGCTTTATTAAGCCATAGCGGAGAAGAATTAGGAAATGAAAGATGGGATCAGTTCGAAACCGGGTTTAAAACAACCTGGATTAACGACCGTCTGCGTTTTAACCTGACTTTATTTAAAATCAACAATAAAGACATGAACCTTCCGGTTTATGACGAGAACTGGGTAGCTACAGGCTACTATCAAAAAGGCGGAAATGACGAACGTAAAGGTATTGAGGTAGAACTTTCCGGTAGAATTTTAGAAAACCTGGAAGTCATTACCGGTTACTCGTATATTGATGCCAAATACAAAGAACACACGGCTTATGTTTATAATTCTTCGCCGTTAAACACGCCGAAACACACTTTTAATGCCTGGGCAAATTATACTTTCACAGGTGCTTTAAAAGGATTCTCTTTAGGTGCCGGAGCTTATTATACCGGAAAAAGACCTATGAACGACTGGTCTGCCGGAGCTGTAACCCACGAAGGAATTGTTCCAAACCAGAAACCGTTTGACATTGATTCGTATATGAATGTAAACATCCAGGCAGCCTACAAATTCGACCAGCATTGGGGTGTTCGTTTGTTCATCAACAATGTCTTTAATGAAATTGGTTATAATGCTTACCGAACCTCATTCATTAACCAAACCGATCCGAGAAACTTTTCAGGTATGCTTACCTATCGTTTTTAAAATGCAATACGTCAAGAAGAAGGTTTTCATTTATGAAGACCTTCTTTATTTTATTCCAGCACCTTTCTTCCTTGCGCACACTGTGCCGGTTGCGAAAAACCATCCCGTTTACAGCGAAGAAAAGAAAACCGTTATTATACAATAACAAATCTTTATGATTCCAACGATTTAAAAAATAGTAAAACTTTGTAACTTTGTGGTCTAACTATCAAATAAATTGTTATGTATCCAGAAGAAATGGTAAAACCAATGCGTGCCGAATTATCCGACGTTGGTTTTCAGGAATTATATAGTGCAGAAGCTGTTGATAATGCTTTATCAAAAGAAGGAACAACTTTAGTGGTTGTAAATTCGGTTTGCGGTTGTGCGGCAAGAAATGCACGTCCGGGAGCAAAAATGAGCCTTGACAACGGTAAAAAACCAGATCAGTTAATCACGGTTTTTGCAGGTGTTGATAAAGATGCTGTTGATGCTGCACGCCAGCACATGTTCCCATTCCCGCCATCATCGCCAAGTATGGCTTTGTTTAAAAACGGAGAATTGGTTCACATGTTAGAGCGCCATCATATTGAAGGTCGTCCTGCGGAATTAATCGCAGAAAACCTGAAAGACGCTTATAACGAATACTGTTAATTTTGTTAGACAAAATAATAGAAACCACGTTAAAGCGTGGTTTTTTTATTTATTGAATTATCTTTGCCCGAAATAACTCCAGTAATGCAAAAAATTATTTCATATCCATTATCCGTTATTTACTATCTGTTTTTTGGATTGTGCTTAGTGATTTTCCACCCTATACAGTGGATCTGTCTTAATCTTTTTGGTTATCAGGCACATAAAAAGAGTGTGGATTATTTGAATTTTTTATTGGTCAAGTGTACAAATCTGCTGGGAACCACCTATACGTTTGAGCATAAAGAGCGTATTCCGGCCAATGTTCCGGTTATTTTTGTTGCCAACCACCAAAGTATGTATGATATCGTAGGAATTATATGGTATCTTCGCCGTTCGCATCCCAAATTTGTGAGTAAAAAAGAATTAGGAAAAGGAATTCCCAGTGTTTCATACAATTTAAGACACGGCGGTTCCGTTTTAATAGATAGAAAAGACCCGAAACAAGCCCTGCCGACTATTAAAAGCCTGGCAGATTATATACAAAAACACCAGCGCGCTGCGGTTATTTTTCCGGAAGGAACCAGAAGCAAAACCGGTGTACCGAAACGGTTCTCGGAAAACGGATTAAAAATTCTATGCAAATATGCCCCATCGGCATATATTGTTCCGATATCGATAAACAACTCCTGGAAAATGGTCCGGTTCGGAGCCTTTCCAATGGGATTAGGAAATAAATTAAAATTCACCATTCACGAACCCATAGCCGTGAAAGACCATTCCTTCCAAGAGATAATGGAAAAGACAGAAAATGCAGTGGTTCAGGGAATAAAAAATTAAGATTATGTCAATAAAAAATGTGCGTCTGGAAGTGATGCAATTTCTGGAAAAAAACATCGATCATTTCGTCGAGCAATATCTGATTCCGATTGAAAAGATATGGCAGCCTTCGGATATGCTGCCCAATTCGGAAGAAGAGAATTTCTTCGAAGAAGTAAAAGAGTTGAGAGAAATCGCAAAAGAATTACCGTATGATTTCTGGGTAGTTTTAGTAGGCGATACAATTACCGAAGAAGCGTTACCCACTTATGAATCGTGGTTAATGGATGTGGAAGGCGTTTCACAGCATCCGGACAACGGATGGTCAAAATGGTTGCGCCACTGGACAGGAGAAGAGAACCGCCACGGTGACTTATTAAACAAATACCTGTATTTATCCGGCCGTGTTAACATGCGCGAAGTAGAAATTACCACGCAGCATTTAATAACAGACGGTTTTGATCCGGGAACCGACAGAGATCCTTATAAGAACTTTGTTTTTACCAGTTTTCAGGAATTGGCGACCTATGTTTCCCACAATCGCGTAGCGCAGATTGCTAAAAAATTCGGAGATCATAAATTATCGAAAATCTGTAAAATGATTGCCGGAGACGAAATGCGTCACCACCATGCCTACAGTGAATTCGTAAACCGTATTTTCAAGGTTGATCCAAGCGAAATGATGCTGGCATTCCAATACATGATGAAACAAAAAATCACCATGCCGGCGCATTTGATCCGTGAATCGGGCGAGCGTATCGGAACTGCTTTCGAGCAATTCTCCGAATCGGCACAACGTATCGGTGTTTATACCGCTATGGATTATGTTGATATCCTGCAGAAACTGATTGACAAATGGGAACTGGAAAAAATTACCGGCTTGACCGATGAGGCTGAAAAAGCCCGTGATTATCTGACAAAACTACCGGGAAGAATGACCCGAATAGCAGAGCGAATGGTGGTATCACCGGAATCTCATGTATTCAAATGGGTTCAGCCGGCTTTAATAAAATAATGTAATCTAAAATCCTTTCCTCACCGAAAGGATTTTTAACTTTTATTCCTTTATGAGTTTAATTGACAATACTATTCTTTTTGTAAAAAAACAACTGGAAGATGCCGAAGGCGGACACGACTGGTTTCATATCGAGCGGGTATATAAAAATGCCTTACTGATCGCACAGGGCGAAACCTGCGACCTTACCGTTGTTAAACTGGGTGCTTTACTGCATGATGTAGCCGACAGCAAGTTCCACAATGGCGATGAAACGGTAGGCCCTAAAGTAGCCAGAGCTTTCCTGGAAGGCGAGAATGCCCCTGAAGACATCATACAGCATGTGATCGGGATCATTGAGAATATTTCTTTTAAAGGCGGTAATTTCGAAAAGAAATTCCATTCCAGAGAACTGGATATCGTTCAGGATGCCGACAGGCTGGATGCTATTGGCGCTATTGGTATTGCCCGCGCTTTTAACTACGGCGGCTTTAAAAACAGAGCCCTTCACAATCCGAATATTCCGGTGAACCTCAACATGTCTAAAGAAGAATACAAAAAAACCGAAGCGCCTACAATTAATCATTTCTATGAAAAACTGTTGCTTTTAAAAGACCGCATGAATACCGAAACCGGAAAGAAAATTGCCACAGAACGCCATCATTATATGGAAAATTTCCTTTCCCAGTTTTATGCGGAATGGGATGGTGAAAAATAAGCTAAACCGTTTGGACCAGTTGTAACGTAACGTCATAAATGTTCCTTTTTTCAATCTTAGCCTTTAGCCAGGCATAGAAGCTCATAACAAAAAGGTCTTCTTCCTGGTAGGTCTTCCATTGAAACGATTCCTCCACCAGCTTTTTAAATGCTGCTGAAACAAAATATTCGGGCGCGTTCAGGTATTTTTCTACTAATGACAGAAAAATCAGGACGCGCTCTTCTTTTACATCCGTCAGGTATTTTTTATACCGTCTTTTAAAACTGCTCAACCGGGAGAACACATAATCAATATTTTTCAGTTCGATGTGAAGCAGGATCTCGATCAGGTTCTTTTTAATGGCCCATTCCACACCCTGTTTTTTCTCATACCAGGCATCCGTATGCCCGAATCCTTTTAACAGCTGCTGTACTTTTTTTAAATCGTGCTGCTGAAAATAAAACACCGCCAGGCTTAACTCCAGATCAAGTATTTCCGAAACTTCCGCATGCCGGGTTTCCTTTAACACCAGTTCTGCCAGCGATATGGCCACAGCCGCTTTACCGGAATAGTTCTCATTAAGACACCGCAGCAGCATTAACCGAAGGTAAAATCGCTGGTAGTATGCCTTGTCCTGCTTACCCATTTCTGTTTCCATTCTGTCGAGATAGGCTTTGGATGTTTCAAACTTTTTGTTCCTGAAAAGCACATTTGCCATAAAATACAGGATGTGAATGTGGTAAAAAAGATGCTTGTCTGCCAGTTCCTTTTTGGTTAAAATAAAACGATAACTCTTGTCGACAAAACGTTCAATCTGATGGTAATTGTTATGCAATGCCGCATATTCATTAGCAATGAACAAAATCTGGTAGAGCGATTTAAACGTCAGTATTTCTTTGAGTGAAATATTGTACTGCTCAATGGTTTTTAAAATCGTTTGCTGAAAATCGAAGCCCGCTGCTCCTTCCCTGATTTTAGCCAACTCATGACGCAGCAAGGCATATCCCAGATTGAGCTGTTCTTCCTGCAAAAACTTTTGCTGGTTGATCCGGTATTTTTCCGTCAGTTCCGGAAAGGTTATTTTTTCATCCAGATGGGCATATTCAATATGCGTATGATAGATCTCGTTCAGTAGGTTAAAACGCTCCAGCTGCAACGCTTTTTCTTCTGCCATCCGCAAGGTCTTAAAAGCCGCCTTATATTGTTTGTGCTCAAAAAATACCCGGCAAACAATAATAAGCCTAACAATAACCCTTTCTTCTGAAGTATCGCTTTCAAAACGCTTGTTGCCAATAAATTCAATCAGGTTCTGATACAACCGTTTGCGCAATGCATACAACGCCTGTTTGTTTTCTTTTGCAACTATTTCCTTTTTTATATCGTCAGTTTTTAACAAACTGAAAAGCTGTATATTTTTAGTATCATGTCGTTTGTTTTTCTTTTTCAGATAGCCAATAAATTCTTCCTTTTCAGTATTTGAAAGAATATTTATAATTCCGGAAACCGCATTCATCGCTTTACTTTTTTTAGACACTAAAGATATTAAATAGAATTTATATCGTCAGTTTTTTATAAATATTGATTTTTTACATTTTCTTTTTTGCCTGAATTTTGCCTTATCAAAAACAAAATAATTATGGAAAATTTCAAAACATCAGCAACAGTGGAAACCGCAACAAAACAACACAACAAGGAAACGAAACCTTCGCTGCAAAAACCCAGTAATGCGTTCGTTGGCGCTTCGTGGATCGTTTTATTGACCGGCATCGTTTCATTCTGCATCGGACTTTTTAACGCTACAATGCAATTGAACGAAAAAGGATATTATTTTACGATACTGCTTTTCGGTTTGTTCTCGGTTATCTCCGTTCAGAAAAGTGTCCGTGATAAAATGGAAGGCATCCCGGTTACCGAAATTTATTATGGCATCAGCTGGTTTTCGATGATCGCTTCCATCACCCTCTTAATCATCGGTTTGTGGAATGCCGATTTACTATTAAGCGAAAAAGGCTTTTTTGGAATGGCATTTGTACTGAGTTTGTTCGCAGCAATTACGGTTCAGAAAAATACCCGTGATTTAAAATTAGCCGAAAGCGAAAACTAATGGTATTCATTCCGGCCTGTAAAGCAATAACATTCCGATTAAAAACGTATTTTAGTAGTAAATCCAAGCTGTTATGAGTTCCAAAATCCTGAAAGAGCTTCCGAAATTAGTGCGGGAACAGGTTATCACTCCCGAAACCGCCCAAGCCATTGAACACTATTATCAATCCAGACCGGATACTAAAACCAATAGCCTTTTGACCATTTTTGGCGTTCTGGGTGCTATTCTGGTTGGCTTAGGCATCATCCTGATTTTTGCGCACAACTGGGATAATTTTCCCAAAGGAGTCAAAGTATTCCTAGCCTTTTTGCCATTACTGATCAGCCAGTTTTTTACCGGCTATGCGATCCTGCAAAAGAAAAGTGCTGTCTGGAAAGAAATAACCGGAACCTTTCTTTTCTTTTCAGTCGGCACCGCCATTGCGCTGATTAGCCAGATCTATCATATTCCGGGGGATTTGGGCAACTATCTCTTCACCTGGACATTGCTTTGCCTGCCGCTGATTTATCTTTTAAAATCCAATGCTTTAGCCTTGCTGCATCTGGTTTTCACCACCTACTACGGCGCGGTGGCCGGCTATAGTGACGGATCGTATCCGTGGTTTTATCTGGTTTTTATCCTTTTGTTCCTTCCGCATTATTATCAGCTGTGTAAAGAGCATGCCGGAGGAAATATCACCGCTGTATTTCATTGGCTCCTGCCATTCAGTTTTACGATAACATTAGGAACTTTTTTCAGCAGTTCTTCCCAGCTGGGCTTTTTAATGTACATAACTTTATTCGGTTTGTTTTACAATACCGGCAAACTGTCCTTTCTCAAAGCGCACAGCTTTATTAAAAACGGCTACCTGCTGATCGGAACCATCGGAACGACTATACTGGCTATCGTTTTGAGTTCGAAATGGTTTTGGACAAATTATTATTTTGAAAAAGATTTTAACTATAAGGATTTCGGACTGTTAGTAATGCTGCAATGTGCCGCTGCCGGCGTACTCTGGCTAACCGTAAAACAACAAAAATCTTATAAAGAGGTCAACGGATTCCAACTTATTTTCCTGGTTTTTAGCGGCATTTTCCTTTTAGGACTGGCCCACTCAATTGCAGGAATTGTGCTGACCAATCTTTTAGTGCTGCTAATGGGCGCCTATATGGTAAAAATAGGGGCAACCCGATTCAATTTCACCATCCTGAATTACGGTTTATTAATTATTACCACACTGATTATCTGCCGCTTCTTCGACACCAATATGTCTTTTATTATCAGAGGCCTGCTGTTTATACTCATAGGTGCCGGTTTTTTCTCGGCAAATTATCTCTTATTACAGAAAACCAAAAAATAGGCTCTTATGAAAACCAAACATTTATTACTGCTTTTTGGTCTGGTGGCTTTGGTACAAATCATTGTCCCGGCGTCTATGATTTTTAAGAATCAGGAAATCCTTAAAAACGGAACGGTCTACAAATTCAAAACGGCTCCCGTTGACCCTAACAATCCTTTTGTTGGCAAGTATATTTCCCTGAATTACAACCTGAATTCATTTCCTTCGACGGACAGCATCTGGGAAGGTTCCGATAAAATATACCTGTATCTGACCCGGGATCAAAAGGGATTTGCGGCCATTAAAAGCGTTTCCAAAGTAAAACGGAACGATACCAAAGACGACTTTGTGGTTGCCAAAGTGAACTATGCCTTTGGAGGAAAGGTTTATTTTAATTTACCGTTCAACACCTATTATATGGAAGAAGGCAAGGCCTATGATGCGGAAGTCGCTTACCGGGAACAGCAAAACGACACGATTACCTATCCCACGTATGCACTGGTACATATAAAAGACGGCCAGGCGGTTTTATCGGATGTGATCATTAAAGATATTCCGATAAAAGATTATGTCTCTAA
The DNA here is from genome assembly GCF_013389455.1 of Flavobacterium inviolabile. Taxonomy (NCBI): domain Bacteria; kingdom Pseudomonadati; phylum Bacteroidota; class Flavobacteriia; order Flavobacteriales; family Flavobacteriaceae; genus Flavobacterium; species Flavobacterium inviolabile. The sequence continues at coordinate 664,870 of NZ_CP058278.1, forward strand.
AAAATAAAAAAAGTCCTTATCGATTTGGATAAGGACTTTTGCTTTCTGGTATTTCCTTTTTATTTTCCCGGAAATACGGCTTTTCTTTTTTCAAGAAATGCTGTTGTTCCTTCTTTAAAATCTTCTGTTCCGAAACATTCTCCGAAAGAACGGATCTCTGTATGATACCCGTTTACGCCTTCTTCATAATTGGCATTAACAGACTGGATCGCTTTTCCGATAGCAACACTCGAATTTTTGGTGATCTTACCGGCAATTCCTTTTACAAAATCCAGTAATTCTTCCTGCGTTACCACATGGTTTACCAATCCGTAGTTTAATGCTGTTTGTGCATCAATCATTCCGGCGGTCATGATCATTTCCATCGCACGTCCTTTTCCGATTAATTGCGGCAAACGCTGTGTTCCGCCATAACCCGGAATTACTCCTAAGGAAACTTCCGGCAATCCCATTTTGGCATTCTCTGAAGCTACTCTGAAATGTGCGGCCATAGCCAGTTCCAATCCGCCGCCTAAAGCAAATCCGTTAACGGCTGCAATAACCGGAGTCTCTAAATTCTGAACAAAATCGAAAAGCATTTCCTGTCCCTGTGCTGCCAGTCTTCCTCCTTCTTTAATTGAAAAGTTTGCAAACTCTGAAATATCCGCTCCGGCTACAAATGCTTTTTCCCCGCTTCCTGTAATGATAATCACTTTTACCGATTTGTCGTCGTTTTCTGTTCTGAAAGCTTTGTGCAGCTCTTCAATTGTAGCTTTGTTAAGGGCATTCAGTTTGGTAGGACGGTTAATGGTAATAACCGCTATCCCATTTTCTTTTTCAATTAAAATGTTTTCGTAGTTCATGATGTTGTAATGTTTATGTGTTGATTATAGGCAGCGTCACCAAAAATGTTGTTCCATTTCCTTTCTCGCTCTGAAACGTAATGGTGCCGTGATAATTTTCTACAATATTTTTAATGATTCCCAATCCCAATCCCATACCGCTGGTTTTGGTGGTAAATTTCGGTTCGAAAATACGATTTTTATTTTCCATACTGATCCCCACCCCATTGTCTTTAACAATAATTTTAGCATTGTTGTTTTCCCTGTAAACTTTTACTTCAATTTTAGGTTCCGGCTCATTTTCCGGTATTGCCTGAATGGCATTTTTAACCAGGTTGGTGATGATCCGGATCAGTTGTGTCCGGTCTATTTTTGTGATGATCTCCGCTTCATCCGCTTCAAAATAGATATAGTATTCATTAAAGATTTCCAAAGCCAGCTGTACGATCGCAACCAGGTTTATCGTTTCGTTTTGCTGTGCCGGCATTGATGCAAAATTGGAAAAAGCAGAGGCTACCGAACTCATCGTATCAATCTGCTGAATCAGGGTCTTGGAATAATCTTCTACTTTTTGTTTTACATTCGGGTCGTTCGGGTCAAATTTTCGCTGAAAGCTCTGTACGGTCAAACGCATCGGCGTTAGCGGATTTTTGATTTCATGCGCCACCTGTTTTGCCATTTCCCGCCAGGCCTGTTCTCTTTCGCTTTGCGCCAACTTCTCGGCACTTTCTTCCAGTTTGTCCACCATTCCGTTATAGGCGATAATCAGGGAATTGATCTCTTTGCTGCTGGATGCTTCCAGCGGAATCTTCTCGTTCTTTTTATTAAAGCGGGTATCGTAGATTCGTTCACTGATGGCCTGTAGTGATTTGGTAATATAACTGGACAGGAAATAAGCCAGCATGATAGACGTGAGCAACATAAAAAAATAGACCTGCCCGAAACGGATCAGGAAGTTTTTTACTTCATTTTCATAAAAGCTGGTTTCTTCGGCATACGGAAGATTCAAGATCCCGAGCGGCTTGAATTTGGTGTCTTTTAAATAGCTATAGGACGAGCGGTAGCGCTGTCCGTCTATCTGGCGCAAGTCGACAAATCGTTTGCTTGCAGACGACTGTATAATTTTTAAGATAATCGGCGAAATGGGTCTTGCCAGGCTGTCAATTGAAAAATTCCCTTTGGAAGAAATCAGCAGGTTTCCTTTCAAATCATGGATATTGATTTCCAGCGCATGAATATTGGCCAATTCCTGGATCTTGTCTTTAAAGATAAGCGGTAAATTTTCCGTGGTTAGCGGATAGGTCGTGGTAGAAAGAATATAATTGATGTGCTGCGTAATGGCATCTTCTTTTCGTTCCAGACGGTCCTGATGGTAAATACGGGCTTCTTTACGGAACTGGTAAATGGAAACCGTAGCGATCAAAACAGACGCAATCAGCGTAAGGAAAATCATGGAGAAAAAAATCCTGACCTGTAACGATAATTGGGTTATTTTAAAATCTTTAAACATCTATGACTGGTTTCTTTCCCGGATTCGTTTGTAAAGCCTGTAGCCTAACATTAGCAGAATCGAAAATAAGAAAATTCCGATTACGCCGTAAATCCAATTCAGGGCATCTTTTAAAATTACTAAAAAAACCACTGCAAAAAGTATAATCGTGGCTCCTTCGTTCCATATTCTGAAAAAAGCGGAGGTGTGCCGGATTTCATTTCGCTGTAATTGCTTAAAAATCTGATGGCATTTTAAATGATACAGGTAAAGCAGGAAAACGAATCCCAGTTTTACATGCATCCAGGGCATTTTGAGCCATGCATTGCCCAGGGTGGTAAAAAACAGCATCCAGAAGGCAAAGATACTGGCTAAAATTGCCGACGGCCAGGTAATGATATACCACAACCGGTAGGACATCAGCTGGTATTGCTTGATCAGAATTTCTTTTTCCGGCGAAGGTTTGTCTTTTGCTTCCGCATGATAAACAAACAGGCGGACAATATAAAAAAGCCCTGCAAACCATGTTATAACAAAGATGAGATGCAGGGATTTTATATAATTATAATATTCTTCCATTTAGAAGGTATTAGTTTTTAGACCAGTCTTTAATCCAGTTACTCATCGTTTCAATCCAGTTATCATCGTCATTCAAACACGGGATGGCTAAGAAGTTTTCCCCGCCGTGTTCTTTAAACTGGTGGTTGGCTTCCATGGCGATTTCTTCCAATGTTTCCAGACAGTCGGAAACGAATGCCGGCGTAACTACTGCCAGGTTTTTTATGCCTTTTTCCGGCATTTTGTTGATTTCAACATCGGTATATGGCTCCAGCCATTTGTCCCCTGCAAGACGGGACTGAAATGTCTGGCTGTATTTTTCTTTCGGCAGGTTTAAAAGTTCCACTACCTGACGCGTGGTTTCATAACACTGGTGCCGGTAACAGAATTCATGTGCCGGTGATGGTGTATTGCAGCAGGATCCGTCTATTTTACAGTGTGATTTGGTTACATCTGTTTTACGGACATGGCGCTCCGGAATACCGTGATAGGAGAATAACAAATGATCGTATTCAAATCCTTCCAGATGTTTCTTTATCGAATCGGCCAAGTTCTGGATATAGTCTTTTTTATTGTAAAATGCCGGAACTATGGTAAACGTCATTTGTGGGAAATGTTTCTGACGCAGTTCTTCCGCCAGGACCAGAATTGTAGTGGTCGAAGCCATGGCATGCTGCGGATAAAGCGGGAACAGCATGACTTCCGTAACCCCTTTGTCTGCCAACTCCTGTAATCCTTTCAGGATCGACGGATTGCCGTATCGCATTGCCAAAGCAACCGGAACAGCTACTTTATCCTGTACTTTTTTATGGGCTCTTTTGGAAATTACCACTAAAGGAGATCCTTCTTCCCACCATATTTTTTTATAGGCTTCGGCAGAACGCTCCGGGCGTTTTCTTAAGATAATCCCTCTCACCAGTAAGGCTCTTAATAAAAAAGGGACATCAATAACATATTTATCCATTAAGAACTCATCCAAATATGGCTTTACATCTTTTGGTTCAGGACTTTCGGGCGAACCTAAGTTTACTAACAATACTCCTTTCATAAATTTTTTTCGCAAATTTATTTACTTGCTTTTTGTTTCCAGGTTGATATTAATTTCTTTTTTGAATACTTCAATAGCTAAAATAGATACTCTTTAAGAGTTTATATTAATAGACATCAGATATTTTTTTGGTGTGGTACCGAATTTCTTTTTAAAAGCAGCAATAAAATGGCTTGCTGTGCTGTAGCCGATTTTCAGACCTACTTCATTTACATTATAGGAACCGCTGTCCAGCAGTTTCCGGGCATATTCCATTTTATAGTCGAACAGAAAACTGTATACCGAATCGCCATAAATCTGCTTGAATCCCATTTTCAGCTTTTTCAGGTTTAATCCCACCTGATCGGCCAATTCCTGCAATCCGGGCGGTTCTGCCATATTAGCAAGTACGATATCTTTTGCTTTCCGGATTTTCAAGACATTTTCTTCGTCTATTAAAAACGGGCATTGTTCGGCATCCGGGTCTTCACTACGGTTAAAAAACAAGCTTAACAGTTCATATCCTTTTCCTTTATAATACAGGTTTTTAATGGAAGCGTTTAAGTTGTAATTGAAAACCTGATTCAATACGATAGCCATCGAAGGGCTGATATTTTCTTCCTTATAATATTTTTTATCCCTGTTTTCATCACTCAGAAACGGGATATATTCTGCTTCGGAAGAAAACAAGGCATGAAATTTTTTAATGGAAATCAGCACCGAAACCACCCAGGAATGGGGTTCAATCGTTAAATGTAACGGCAGTTCTTTTTGGGGATTGTACAACAGTAAGGATTTTTCTTCTACCAGATCCAGCGCATAGTTTCCCTGATTAAACAAAAACTTTGCTTTTCCTTTCAATCCAAAATGAAACTGAATAAGCCCCATACCTACATGACGTTCGAATTTAACGACGTCATTCGTATCATTCTGAAAACGAATTAAAAAAAAATCTTCTTCAATTTTTATTTCTTCTTGAGAACCCATAGCGGTATTTTTTCGTAAGTATCTTCAAAGCCTTTTATTTTGTTTATTTAGAATAATTCCAAATAAATAAATTGTAAGGTGTTGATTTCAGTGCAAATTTAAAAGAATTTATGTTGACAAACATATTTTAGTTTAAAATATCTTGGAGCGATACAAAAAGTCCTTTGAGCGTTATTTTTATAGTATAGATAGTAATACTTTTGTTTAACTTTAGATTAAAGTGTAAAGAATGGGAAATAATACGATATCGAAGCATCCAACATTTTATGCAGTTGGATTGAGTTACAAGAAAGCGGATGCCGAGATAAGAGGAAAGTTTAGCCTTGACACTCAGGCAAAAAATGACTTATTGATACAAGCAAAAAACGAAGGTCTGGAAACCTTAATCGTTACTTCTACCTGTAACAGAACTGAAATTTACGGTTTTGCCCAGCATCCTTTCCAATTAATAAAGTTACTTTGTGAAAACAGTCAGGGTACTATTGAAGATTTTCAAAAAGTAGCTTATGTTTACAAAAACAGCGAGGCGATCAACCACATGTTTCGCGTGGGAACCGGATTGGACAGCCAGATTTTAGGTGATTTCGAAATTATCAGTCAGATTAAAAATTCTTTTATTGATTCCAAAGCACAGAACCTAGTTAATAATTTTTTAGAGCGTTTGGTAAATGCCGTTATTCAGGCCAGCAAGCGTATTAAAAACGAAACCGAGATCAGTTCCGGTGCTACTTCCGTTTCTTTTGCAGCGGTACAATATATTATGAACAATGTTCCCGAGATCAGCAACAAGAATATCTTATTGTTCGGAACCGGGAAAATAGGCCGCAACACTTGCGAGAATTTAGTAAAGCACACTAAAAACGATCACATTACGCTGATTAACCGGACCAAAGATAAAGCAGAGAGAATTGCCGGCAAGTTTAACCTGATTGTAAAGGATTATGCCGATTTGCAGCTTGAAATTCAAAAAGCCGATGTTTTGGTCGTTGCCACAGGTGCTCAGAATCCAACCATTGACAAAGCAATCCTGAATCTTAAAAAGCCTTTGCTGATTTTAGATTTGTCTATTCCTAAAAATGTAAATGAAAATGTAAAAGAGCTGGAAGGTATCAGTCTGGTTCACATGGATCATCTTTCGCAAATGACGGATGAAACACTGGAAAACAGAAAAAAACACATCCCGGCTGCCGAAGCGATCATTGAAGAGATCAAAGAAGAATACATCAGCTGGACAAAAGCCCGGAAATTTGCACCAACTATTCATGCGTTAAAAGAAAAACTCAACACGATTAAAGAAAGTGAACTGAATTTTCAACGTAAAAAAATAAACAATTTTGATGAAGAGCAGGCTGAGATCATCAGTACCCGCATCATTCAAAAAATAACTACTCATTTTGCCAATCACCTGAAAGACAACAATACCATGGTTGATGAAAGTATCGAGTGGATTGAGAAAATTTTTCAGATAGAAACTGCAAAAGATGAATAAAACAATACGCATTGGAACGCGTGACAGCGAACTCGCTTTATGGCAGGCTCACACCGTTGAAAAAAGACTAAACGATTTAGGATATACAACCGCAATCATCGCAGTAAAATCGACCGGCGATATTATTCTTGACAAACCTTTATATGAATTGGGCATTACCGGTATTTTCACCAAAACACTGGACATTGCCATGATTAAAGGGGAAGTGGACATTGCCGTTCACTCCATGAAAGACGTGCCGACAGCTTTGCCTCAGGGCATTGTACAGGCAGCCGTTTTAGAAAGAGCAAACACTTTAGATATATTGGTACACAAAGGAAATCAGGATTTCCTTAACGGTACCGGAACCATTGCAACCGGAAGCCTTCGCCGAAAAGCGCAATGGCTACACAAATACCCGTCACACGAAGTTGTCGATTTACGCGGCAACGTGAACACCCGGATGCAAAAACTCCAGGACAACAATTGGAACGGAGCTGTTTTTGCCGCTGCCGGACTGGAACGCATCAATTTAAAACCCGAAACCTATATCGATTTAGACTGGATGGTTCCTGCACCTGCACAGGGCGCCATGGTGGTTGTGGCGATGGAAAATGATACTTTCTGCCAAGAAGCCGTAGCCAAATTAAATCATAGCGAAACAGAAATCTGTACCCATATTGAACGCCAGTTTCTACGGGAACTGGAAGGCGGCTGTACCGCACCTATCGGCGCATTGGCAACGATAGCCAACGATATCATTTCTTTTGAAGGGGTTTTATTTTCCCTTGACGGAAAAGAGAAACGGGACATTAAAACGACTGTTCCTGTAAAAGAATACCACGATCTTGGGAAAAACAGTGCTCAGGAAATACTTAACAATGGCGGTAACGAATTAATGGCTGCCATTAAAAAAACATTACAGCAATAATGCCGGATACGACACGTATACTTTCCACCAAAAAACTACTTCCCAATCAGAAGCAATTTTTACTGAATGCCGGTTTCACGGTTGTGGAATCCGATTTCATCAAAACAGAAACCATTGCTTTTGATCTGAACCAGCTTCAGGAATACCTGATTTTCACCAGTCAGAATGCTGTTCACAGTGTGTTACAACACCCTAAAGTAGCTGAGCTAAAACAGAAAGATGTTTTTTGCGTTGGTTTGAAAACCAAAGCATTATTGGAAGAAAACGGTTTTAAAGTAATTGCCTATACCGGATATGCTTCCGATCTGGCGGAGATCATTACCCTGGTTTATCCCAAAGGCAGTTATTCCTTTTTTAGCGGCAACCTGCGTAAAGACACTTTACCGGATGCCTTAAAAGAAGCCAATATTCCGCTAAAAGAAGTTAATGTTTACAATACAATACTGACTCCTAATAAAGTAAACAGTAAAGCAGACGGAATCCTTTTTTTCAGTCCGTCCGGTGTGGAAAGCTATTTAAAGGACCATACCATTACTGCCGAAACCTGCTTTTGCATTGGTACCACTACTGCAGAAGCACTTGATACTATTACCAAAAACATTGTCATTGCCAATCAGCCCACAATTGAAAACACCATAATTCAATGTATTAATCATTATAAGCAATAACGCCATGGACTATCTGTTAGAAAATCTGGAAACGGAACGCTTGCTTTTTCGGAAACTGAATCCTTCCGATTTTGATACCTGGCTGGCTTTTTACAAAGATCCGGAAAGCAGCGAGCTTTGGAACGCCGCTTTATCACCGGAAGAAGCCTGCAAACAGTGGTTTGAAGAACAGTTTTCCCGCTATGACAATAAATCGGGCGGTATGCATGTTTTAACCGATAAGAAAACCAAGGCATTTGTAGGACAATGTGGTTTATTGGTTCTCGATTATAATAATAGTACAGAGATTGCGCTGGCTTTTTCCTTATTGCCCAAATTTCAGCATAAAGGATATGCCGAAGAAGCCGCACTAAAATGTAAGGAATATGCTTTCAAAACCCTTAAAGCCGGTTCCCTGATTGCGTTAATAAGTCCTTCCGACATGCTTTCCGAACAAGTGGCTACCGCTATTGGCATGGAATGGGAAGACACCAATATTTACAACGACAAAATTGTCAATATATTCAGATTAAAAAAATAAAACGGAATTTTGCTTTTCGCACCGCAAAAGCAAGTCCGCAAAATAACGTAGCAATATGATAAAGAACGATTTATTTTTAAGAGCCTTAAAAGGAGAAACTGTAGAAAGACCACCGGTATGGATGATGCGTCAGGCCGGGAGATATTTACCGGAATTCAGAGCTTTACGGGACAAATATGATTTTTTCACCCGTTGTAAAACTCCGGAATTAGCTGCTGAAATAACCGTTCAACCCATTCGTATTGTAAAACCGGATGCTGCCATTTTATTTTCCGATATTCTGGTTATTCCGCAAGCTATGGGAATTGATGTGGAACTAAAAGATAATTTAGGTCCTATCCTTCCGAATCCTATTCGTACCGCTGCCGATGTGGAAAAAGTATTCATCCCGAATATCCAGGAAAGCTTAGGTTATGTAATGGACGCCATTACGTTAACCAAAGAAATGCTGAATGACGAAGTACCGCTTATTGGTTTTGCCGGTTCACCATGGACTATTTTCTGCTATGCTGTGGAAGGAAAAGGCTCTAAGAGCTTTGATACTGCTAAAGGATTCTGTTTTTCACAGCCGGAAGCCGCTCACGCCCTATTGCAGAAAATTACCGATACTACTATTGCTTATTTAATTGAAAAAGTAAAAACCGGTGTAAATGCCGTTCAGGTTTTTGACAGCTGGGGCGGAATGTTATCTCCGGCAGATTATCAGGAATTTTCATGGCGCTATATCAACCAGATTGTAGAAGCCCTGGCACCGCATACGGAAGTGATTGTTTTTGGAAAAGGTTGCTGGTTTGCCCTGAATGAAATGTCAAAAAGTAAGGCTTCCGCCCTGGGAGTAGACTGGACCTGTTCTCCGAAAAATGCCCGTTATTTAACGGGTGGCAACATTACGTTACAAGGAAACTTTGATCCTTCCCGTTTGTTATCGCCTATTCCAACGATCAAAAAGATGGTACACGAAATGATCGATGAGTTTGGAAAAGACAAATATATTGTAAATTTAGGGCATGGAATTTTACCGAATATTCCTGTCGATCATGCCAAAGCATTTATCGAAGCCGTAAAAGAATATAACCAAAAATAAAACCCTCCATGGGCATTAAAACCAGACTCTGTTTCGTATTCCTGTTTGTAAGCTTCTTTGCTTACAGTCAAACAAGCATCAAAGGAAATGTAGTGACCGCCTTTGCGGCCATTCCTAATTTTGGTATCGAAACAAAAATAGGTCCGAAAATGACCTTTCAGTTTGATGTTACGGCATCGTTCTGGAAATCGGTTAAGGGTGGCCCTATGGAATTTGTACTGGTTTTTCCGGAAGTCCGTTATTATACCAAAGCGATCAATGACGGTTTTTTTGTGGGTGCCCACATTGGCGGCAGTATGTATAAAATCCAGAAATGGGAGTACTGGCATACCGATTATTACCAGGAAGGTCTTGGTGTAATGTTCGGGGCGACCGTTGGTTACCAGTACAAATTAAGCGACCGTTTTAACCTGGAGCTATTTCTGGGCGGCGGTTCTCATTTAGGTTTTTACAAAGGCTATACCATGACAACACATGAGCGCCTTGACGGTGCCGAAAAATACAATAAAAGCGGAGAATTAATTCCTTATAGAGGCGGTTTGATGCTCGTCTATAAGCTCTAATTCCTATACACAAAATGAAAGAGAAATTTTACACCTACATACAAAATCTTCAGGATACCATAACCGCAGCTCTTGAAAAAGCCGACGGGAAAGCCGTTTTTCACCAGGATATCTGGGAACGCCCGGAAGGCGGCGGCGGAAGAACACGCGTAATCGAGAATGGAAATGTATTTGAAAAAGGTGGTGTTAATATTTCTGCCGTTCATGGTCCGTTACCACAAGCAATGCAGGCTTACTTTAATGTAGGCGATGTTGATTTTTTTGCCTGCGGATTAAGTCTGGTTATCCATCCTAAGAATCCTATGGTTCCGACAGTGCATGCGAACTGGCGCTACTTTGAAATGTATGATAAAGACGGAAACGTTATCAACCAATGGTTTGGTGGCGGACAGGACTTGACGCCTTATTATTTGTTTGAAGAAGATGCGATCCATTTTCACCAGACCTGTAAAACGGCCTGCGACAAACACAATCCTGAGTTCTACCCAAAATACAAACAACAGTGTGACACCTATTTCTGGAACGCACACCGAAATGAAGCCAGAGGTATCGGCGGTCTTTTCTTTGACCATTGCAAAGCAACCGAATCCATGTCTATGGAAAACTGGTACGATTTTGTAACCGAAGTAGGTAATAGTTTTATATCGGCCTATGTGCCTATAGTGGAAAAGCGAAAAGACCTGGAATATACTGCCGAAAACAGAACCTGGCAGGAAATACGCCGTGGCCGTTATGTAGAATTTAATCTGGTTCACGACAAAGGCACCTTATTCGGATTGAAAACCAACGGCAGAATCGAAAGTATTTTAATGAGTTTGCCGCCGCATGTGCAATGGGTTTACGACCATCATCCGGAAGAAGGAAGTGAAGAAGCCAGGTTACTGACTGTTTTGGAAAAACCTGTTGACTGGCTAAATTAGTTTTTCGTAACTTGCAGCGCTTTAGTAATTAATGCCATTTTTCACTATAAAAAACTCAGTCCCCGACCGATGAGTCCGAAAAAGTTTTTTTTCATCGGAATTTTAATACTGCTATCAACTTTTGCTTTTTCCCAAAACGATTCTATCTATCAGGAAGTTAAGCAAAAATATGATACAACTTATCGCGTTGATTACTCTAATAAAATGATTTGCAGGCTGAATATCGACTCCGATATCAGCAATATCTATATTCGTAAAGTAAAAGAAAAATCGGAGAATAAATTTATTCCGAACGAGATTTTCAAACTCCGTTTTTCATTTGATTATAAGTTTTTAGGGATTACCGTGTCGTTTTCGCCCAGTTTTTTCCCCGGCAATAATGACAATTCCATTAAAGGCAATACGCTGATCCTGGACCTGGGCTTTAAGTTTTTCTATTCCGACCGGTTGCGGCAGGAAATCATTTATAAGAATGTACAGGGTTACTACCTCGTTTCCCCTGATAATGACGAGCTGATCGAGGCTTACCCCCGAATGAAGGTCAACACCTATGGCGGCAAGACGTTCTTTATTGTCAACCGTAACTTTTCGTACCGCGCTTATGAATCCCAAACGGAACGGCAGATGAAAAGCGTGGGAACTTTTATTCCGAGTTTATACTATGCCTACAATACGTTAGAAACCAATGCCGAAAATACGACCAAACTGTTTATTGATAAAATCTACTCTTATGATCTTATCATTCAGGCCGGTTATATGTACAATGTGGTTTTGGATAAAAAATGGTTTGCAACAGCAGGATTTCATCCCGGTTTGGGATATAACTATTCCAACAATTTTTATTTAAACAACCAAAACAACCAGGAACTGGAACAAAAGTCGCGGGGACTTAATTTTAATATCGATGCCAATCTTGCCCTTGGCTTTAACAACAGTAATTTCTTTTCCGGCATTAAAGCCAATTACAGAAATTTCAATTATATAAATGACTTAAATACCGAGTTCATTAATACCCGTATTGGCTTTGATTTTTTTATCGGTTACCGCTTTAAAGAATCCAAACCCATCAAAAAAGTCTTCGAAAAAATCGAAGAACAATTGAACAAACTTCCCATTTAATTTTTCAAAAGACCACTTTTCTGCGCTAAAATCTTTCTTTTTTAGCCGCTTCCTCTATGGCAGAATTTTCATTTTTCACGTCATTTCAGGCTATTTTCTGTGCAATGCCTGCTCCCGCCTTTTTCAAAAGCATTTAAAACACAAACGCTTCATTTACAATATATTAAACCCTTAAAAACCACTCATTTTTTATAAAATTCGGGTTACTTAAGTTGTACACGTTATACATTCTTCGTTGTTTTGAATCAAAACCCACACGATTATGTATACTGAATTTTTTAAGCGAAAAGGTCAGTTAAGTCAAACTCTTAAAACTTAATATCGCCATGAACGACCAAAACATTTTTCCAGAAGATATTCTAAAGAGTACTGTAGAATATCACATTGCAAAACACAGTAAAAAAACGAATGTTATTTTTTGGGCTATTTTCATTTCCCTGTTCGGATTGATCATTGCGCTGCCTTTTATTTATGTTGATTTGTATACAACCAGCAGAGGCCAGATTATCCCGCAGGAGAAAAAAGCATCTCTTTATGCTCCGGCAAATGGAAAAGTTCTTTTTTCCAGCCTTGAAGAAAACCGAAAAATAAATGCCGGTGACACCCTTCTTATCATCGATCATAAGATCATCCAGGAGAAAGGCCGTTTGAATAATGTTCAGACAAACGAGTACCAGGATTATATTACCGATTTAAAAAACCTGCTGAAAAGAAATTACGGTTCGCTAAAAACAGAGCAATATAAAAAGGAGTATTTAAAACACGAGCAGGAGCTTTTTAATATTGACGTGGTGATCAAAACCTCTCAGGCCGAATTTGACCGTGCCGACCGTCTTTACAACAAGCAAATCATCGCCAAAGCAGAATATGAAAAAACGCTTTTGGAACTGAATAAACTAAAAAACGACAGAGTCAACATCATCAAGCAGGCCGAATTGGGCTGGCAAAAACAGCTAACGGATTACAACCAGTCGGTTAACAATATTAACTCCAATTCCAACCAGCTTCGTGAAGAAGAGAAAACCTATGTTTTGATTGCTCCCATCAGCGGTGAGCTGTTAAATGTACAGGGAATCAACAAAGGAAGTATTGTTTCTCCGGGAACTGTTATTGCTGAAATTTCTCCCGATAAGGATATTGTTGTGGAAACGTATGTATCGCCTTCCGATATCGGATTTATAAAAGAGGGAGAACATGTAAAATACCAGATTGATGCCTATAACTCGAACCAATGGGGTTTTGCAACCGGAAAGATCATTGATGTCGGAAAAGATGTTGTTTTCATTGGCGACACTCCGGTTTACAAAATCAGAAGCTCGATCGCAAAGAAAAGCCTTTACCTGAGAAACGGTTCGGAAGGCAGATTGAAAAAAGGAATGACACTAACAAGTCGCTTTTTCTTAACAAAGAGAAGTATGTTCCAGTTATTATTTGACGAAATAGAAGATTGGTTAAACCCTTATAACAGTATCAAAAAATGAGTAAAATAGCAATAAAACAACATGACTTCAGTGATTGCGGTGCCACTTGCCTGGCTTCAATTGCCGAACATTACAATCTGAGTTTACCAATCTCCAGAATAAGACAATATGCCAGTACCAGTCAAAAAGGAACTACTCTTCTGGGATTGCGTGAAGCGGCCATTAAATTAGGGTTTCTGGCAAAAGGCGTAAAAGCTTCCTTTGAGAGCATTAAAGATATTCCGCTTCCTGCCATTGCGCACGTGATTGTAAAGCATGAAGAGCATGAATTCCCGCACTATGTGGTTATCTATAAAGTAACGGATAAATACATCCAGGTGATGGATCCTGCTTCCGGGAAAATTGAGAAAAAATCATACGAAGAGTTCAAACAAATCTCAACAGAGTATTTTCTGATCTTGATTCCGGATGAAGATATCTTCAAAGAAAGAAATGAGAAGATTTCGAACATGAAAAGAATCATGTTCCTGTTAAAACCGCACAAATACATCCTGATCCAGGCCTTTATAGGTGCCGTGATCTATACGCTGCTCGGTTTCTCCATGTCGATTTATGTTGAAAAGATCACCGACTTTGTATTGGTTAGCGGTAACAAGAGCCTGTTAAACCTGATGAGTGTTATTGTATTGGGCTGTCTGGTTTTACAGTTTGCCTTTGGTGCCTTAAAAGATTTCTTCCTGCTCAAAACAAGTCAGCAAATCGATTCCCGGTTAATCCTGGGGTATTACAAGCATTTGTTTACCATGCCGCAAAAGTTCTTTGATACGATGCGAATCGGGGAAATTATGTCCAGAATCGGCGATGCGGTAAAAATCCGATTATTGATCAATGAAACGGCTTTAAGTATTTCGGTAAATATCCTGATCGTGATCTTTTCGTTCATTTTCATGTATACCTATTACTGGAAGCTGGCGTTGATTGTTTCTTTAATTATTCCGGTATATATCATTATCTATTTTATTGTCAACAACCTGAATAAAAAAGTGGAACGCCAGGTAATGGAAAAAAATGCGATGCTTGAATCGCAGTTGGTAGAATCCATTAAAAACATCGGAACCGTTAAACGTTTATCTCTTGAAGATTTCTCGAAAAACAAAACCGAATTACGCTTCATTGATTTATTGAAAAGTATCTATGCTTCCGGGATCAACAACATTTTCTCCAGGGTTTCTACCGAATTCGTTTCCCGAATATTTACGGTAATCCTGCTTTGGGCCGGTACACATTATGCTATTGACGGGCAGATCACTCCGGGGGAATTGTTCTCCTTCTATTCGGTAATCGGTTATTTTACCGGTCCGGCTTCCCAGCTGATCGGAACCAACGTTGCCATTCAGAATGCAATGATTGCCGCCGACCGTTTGTTTGGCATCATGGATCTGGATACGGAGAAAACCGATGCAAATGTAAACCTGAACAAAAACAATTTTGGTGATATCGAATTTAAGAATGTTGATTTCTCTTACGAAATTGGAAGAAACACCTTCAAAGAATTGAACCTTAAGATTCCGAAAGGGAAGTTCACGGCGATTGTAGGAGAAAGCGGAAGCGGTAAAAGTACCATTGCCTCGTTGATCCAGAGTATTTATTATCCTACAGACGGTAAGATATCTGTTGGTAATTATGACTTAAAATATATCACCAAAGACAGTATAAACAAGCTGATCACTACTGTTCCGCAAAATGTAGAGTTGTTTGACGGTTCTATTATTTCCAACATTGCCATTGGAGAGCAAAATCCGGATATGGAACGCATCATTGATGTGAGTAAAAAAGTTGGTGCTTACGATTTTATTGAGTCTTTACCGAATGGTTTTGACACCTATTTAGGCGAATTCGGAGCGAATTTATCCGGTGGGGAACGCCAGCGAATTGCGTTTGCCAGAGCCTTATACAAAGATCCGGAAGTAATCATTTTAGACGAGGCTACTTCGGCTTTAGACTCTGAGTCCGAGCTGGTAATCAAAAAATTAATTGATGATCTTTCCCGTGAAGGAAAAACAATTATTGTCATTGCACATAAGTTACATTCCATAAAAAATGCCGATATTATCATGGCGTTTAAAAAAGGTGAACTTATCGAAAATGGTACTCATGAAGAATTATTAAATCAGAAAGGCTACTACTACAAGATGTGGCAAAACAATCAAAACTAAAAACCCGAAAACTATTATATTATGAAAAATTACTCATTTGCCAATAAAGCAATCGTTAGAACGCCGTTAGAGCCTAAAAAAGATGATATAACATGGGAAGAAATCCAGGAGATCTTTAAAGATAAAAAGAATCGCGAAGCTTTGTTTATCGGTTCACCGAATATCTACAAGGCACTGGAATTATGGGAAAAAGGAGAAGCATTCCAAACGGAGGATGAGCTTAAAAGCTTAAAAGGATCGCTGTATAAATATACGTCCAGAATGTCAAACAGATGTACGCCTTTCGGTTTATTCGCCAGCGTATCGGCTATTGACATGGGACCGGAAACAGTCATTAATTTTGACGAAGCCTCCATCAGCCGTTATACAAAATACGATATGTATTTCCTGGGTAGTTTTATGCCGATTATCACGAAAGAAAATGCCATCAGAGAAGTTTTAAAATACTTCCCGAATAACTCCATCTATACGGTTTTTGACAAATACCGTTTTGTGGAATACTATTTCAAAAAGAATGCCCGTCTTCATAAAATATCGGAAGTTGTGGCCAATGAATATTTAGAGCTTTTACTGGAAAAAGCTAAAAATGGTGCCACTATTGCCGAAATGGCACAGCACCTGATTTCTGACGAGATCAACGAAAAGGATGCCAAAGACTTTATCAATACAATTATTGACAGCCAGTTTTTAGTAAGCGAATTGGAATTCACGTTAACCGGTCAGGATTATTTTGAAAAACTGATCGCTAAATTCAACGAAGACCGTTTTGCGTTCCACGAAGCCCAGGTTATCAAAGAGCTTATCCTGAACCTGAAAGAAAAGATCAGTAGCCTGGATGCGGATGTTTTTAACGATCCTTCCAAATATCAGGAAATTTATACCCTGCTAAATCAGGAGCTGGACGAAGTGGATGAAACCAAGCTTTTCCAGGTGGACAGTTACCGAAACCTGCCCAATGCAACTTTGAGCAACAAAACCCTTAAAAAGCTAAGAAGCAGTGTTACTGCCTTAAACAAACTACAGCCATTAAGTGAAAAAAGCAACCTGAAAGAATTTAAACGCAAATTCTCGGAGCGTTATGAAGAATATGAGCAGCCGTTAATTAAAGTTCTGGATCCGGATGTAGGAATCGGATACGGGAAACAATCCGGGGCCAAAACACCTTTAGTGGATGAATTGAATATCGTTCCGAATTATTCGAACCAGCGCCAGGTGGTTTTAAGTCCGGAAAGAGCCTTTTTATTTAAAAAGCTGATCCAGGCAACACAAACCAATGCCACCAGTATCGCGCTAACGGATGAGGAAATCAATCAGTTTGACGAAAAAGAAAAACTATACTCGGACAGCTTCTCTGTATTTTTCAATATTTTCCATGAAAATGCAGAAGAAAAAATTGCCTTATCCTATGTGTCCGGTCCGTCTGCAAACGGCCTTATCGGGCGATTCGGTCATTTGAACAACCAGATCATGGATCTTTGCAATGAAATTTCCGAAAGAGAAAAAGCCTTGCATGCGGATAAAATCATCGCGGAAATCATCCATTTACCACAGGCCAGAACCGGAAACATCCTGTACAGAGGCTTCCAGAGAGATTATGAAATTCCTTATTTAGGCGGTTCTTCCCTGGATATGGGCCATCAGATTTTAGTGGATGATTTATATATTTCGGTAAAAAACAACAGAATCATTCTTCGCTCTAAAAGATTGGGGAAAGAAATCATTCCGAGATTAGGAAATGCGCACAATTACAGTGCAAATGCTTTACCGATTTACCATTTTTTATGTGATCTTCAAAACCAGGAAACTTCCGGAATGGGCTTTTCATGGGGCGAATTGCAAAACGATTTCGAGTTCCTGCCGAGATTAACATATAACGATACGGTATTGTCGAGAGCAACCTGGAATATCTCTGAAAAAGACATTAAAGCCATTACCGGTGCAAAAGAGGAAAATGCGATTGCAACGGTTAAAGCTTTCCAGGCAGAAAGAAATATCCCGGATATCATTTCTTTTGTTCAGGGCGATAACGAGGTTGTTGTGAACTTCACCAACGATTTGAGCTGTAAAGTATTTTATTTAATGCTGAAAGGTGAAAAATTCATCCAGTTAAAAGAGTTCTTGTTTAAAGAAGATACCGTTACTCAAAACTACTGTAATGAGTTTATTGTTTCGGCCTACCGAAATGCTGAAGAAAAGAAAACCAACAACAACAAGCATACCGAAGTTGTGGCCTCATATAAAGAAAAAGCCTTGAGCGATGGTACTAAAGATTCGCTTTCTGACGCTGTAATCCCTTCTTTCTCCATTGGTGAAGAATGGTTGTATTACAAATTTTATTGCGGTGAAAGAGCCGGTGAAGAATTGTTAAACAGAGCAATAAACCCTATTGTTGCCGAACTGGAAGAGAAGAACCTGATTCAGAAATGGTTTTTCATCCGCTATCACGATGCTTTAGGACATCACCTGCGTTTCAGGGTTTTATTACATGACAAGCAGCATTTTACAGAATGTATCAACATCATTAAAACACATATCAAACCGTTTGAAGACAGTAACATCATCTGGAAAACACAAACCGATACTTATCTGAGAGAATTACAACGCTACGGACAGCTTGCCATTCAGGAAACGGAAAGTCTTTTCCATTTCGACAGTGAATGCTCCATGCGTTTTTCCGATATGATCGAAGGCGATTCCGGCGAAAAAATCCGTTGGAAATTCTGTTTGCTATCGATGCACTTCCTGCTGGAAGATTTGGGCTTCAGCTTAAAAGACAGGGTGGAAATGTTAAAAGTGGCCAAGACCAGTTTTGGTAACGAGTTTAACCGTTCCGGATCCGGAGAGCTGAATAAGCAGATCAATGAAATGTTTGCCAAAAACGAACGGGACATTGAGCTTTTTATGGATGAGTCGCTAACCGATGAGATGTTTGCGCCTATCTGGGATATTTTAAAAGACCGTTCGGAGAAAAATCAGGCTGTCGCACAACATTTACAGGCGCTTGCACAACAGCAGAAGCTGCCAACTTCCTTTGGTGCCGTTGCCCTGAGTTATTTACACATGATCTGTAACCGCGTGTTTATCGCCAAACAACGTGTACACGAAATGGTGGTTTACGATTACCTATACCGCTATTACAGCAAACAATTGCATACCTCATCCTCAAAAAATAAAGATAACCAACAAGTTGAAACCGTATAACTATGAGAGCTTTAGCAGTATTAAGTCCTTCTTTATATGAAAAAACAGATGCCCGGAAAAGGCATCTGTTTTCTATTGACAGTCATCAGATCCCTCTTGGCTTTGTTACCGCCAGCATGCCGGAATTTGATGAAAACGCCGATAATTTTGCCAATTATGTATTTGTCAGAAAGATTAGTTTCTCGCTGAATTACCGTGATTTGGGTATTATTGAAAATGCGTGGCGAAAAATAAAAGAAGCCGATCGGGAAACCTATTATCCTATTGGTTCCGATTTCTGCGGTATCGTGGAAAAAGTCGGCAAAAACGTGACCACATTATCCAAGGGCGATAAAGTTATCGGGAACAACTTTTATCCTTTCCTGGAAAACAATTCGATGCCGGGTATTCCTTCCAATCATTCCAGCAGGGAATTTGAGATCTATCATTCCGGAAAGCTGATGAAAATCCCGGACGGTATTCCTGCAGAACAGGCCGGAAGCATGAGCATTGGTGTACAAACCGCAATGTCCATGATTCGAAAAGCGAATATAAAAGAGGGCGAGAATGTTTTGGTTACTTCCATTACTTCCAATACTTCTTTTTTCTTTTTAAGCCTTTTAAGAGAAAAGAAATGTAATGTTTACGGCCTGTCCTATTCCGGAAAAAATACGGACGCTGTTAAAAACCATTTTCCTTTTGTAAAAGAGATCTTTAATTTTAAAGAAAACCAGCTGTCGGATAATCTGTATTTTGATGTTGTACTGGATGCTTTTTCCGATACTTATTTAGTGCCGCTTACGTCACATCTGAATGTAAATGCCCGTTACCTGACCTGCGGCGTATACAACCAGTCTTCCGAAAAAATAAAAGCCGTTGAAAAGATCAATCTTACGTTGTTAATTGCCGATTTAATGACCCGAAACGTACAGCTTATCGGAAACTGCCTGGGAAGCGGAGAAGACCTTAAAAACGGCGTAAATGGTTTTACAGACAATACTTTAGTTATTGACCAGACATTTACCAAAGAAGAATCCATCCAGGATTTTTTAGACAAAACATACAATGTAGAGGGCGATAAATTTGGGAAAGTCGCTTTTATGTATACTTAAAAAAACCACTCTAAAATATCCACAGCTCCATTAGTTAATGCTAATGGAGTTTTTTTATGCCTTAACCGGCCAATATACCCTCCCTGTTTTCTTTATTGCCAAACGGTTACGCCGATTATTGTTATACACTATAGCTTTATGCTTTCCCCCGGCCTTGTTTGTCCGTACAGGAAAAGCAGCATAGCCCCATGCTGTGTCATACCTGGTATTGCTCCCGGCCAGATGCTACCATTGTTATAAAGCATTTTGTCCTGAATCATTTGGTATCCGGATATCGTAATAACAAAAAAGACTATCTAATAATTAGATAGTCTTTTTTGTTATTACAGGCTGTGTATAACCTTAAACCATATTATATACTACTATTAGGGTAATGCTTAAACATACCGCCGTAGTTCCACCATTTACTTCATATAACTGTCCATCATTTAGTTCGACTAACGAACTCTTAGCAAAGGATAACGTTCCGTTTGTGTTTATTTTTTTCATGGTTATAATGATTTATGGCTGTTAATTAGATTTTGTCAATTAGCATAGCGATTGTTAAGCCTACGATCACTCCGGTACAGAAAGGTGTACTTCCTCCGTTTACGTCGTTTAACTGATTGTCGTTTAATTCTACTAAAGAATGTTTAGCGAAAGCTAATTTGCTGTTTGCGTTTACTGTTTTCATAATTTTTGTTTTAATTGGTTGGTTTGATTAGATTTTGTCGATTAGCATAGCGATTGTCAAGCCTACGATTACTCCGGTACAAAAAGGCGTGCTTCCTCCGTTTACATCGTTTAACTGATTGTCGTTTAATTCTACTAAAGAATGTTTAGCGAAAGCTAACTTGCTGTTTGCGTTTACTGTTTTCATGTGTTTTTTAGTTTTAAAGGTTGGTCGATTAGATTTGGTCGATTAGCATAGCGATCGTTAAGCCTACGATTACTCCGGTACAAAAAGGCGTGCTTCCTCCGTTTACATCGTTTAACTGGTTGTCGTTTAATTCTACTAAAGAATGTTTAGCGAAAGCTAATTTGCTGTTTGCGTTTACTGTTTTCATAATTTTTTTTTATTGGTTGGTTTGATTAGATTTTGTCAATTAGCATAGCGATTGTTAAGCCTACGATCACTCCGGTACAAAAAGGTGTGCTTCCTCCGTTTACATCGTTTAACTGATTGTCGTTTAATTCTACTAATGAATGTTTAGCGAAGGCTAATTTGCTGTTGGTATTTACTGTTTTCATGTGTTTTTTAGTTTTAAAGGTTGTTTGATTAGATTTGGTCGATTAGCATCGCGATTGTCAAGCCTACGATTACTCCGGTACAAAAAGGCGTGCTTCCTCCGTTTACATCGTTTAACTGGTTGTCGTTTAGTTCTACTAAGGAATGTTTAGCGAAAGCTAATTTGCTGTTGGTGTTTACTGTTTTCATGTGTTTTTTAGTTTTAAAAGTTGTTTGATTAGATTTGGTCGATTAGCATAGCGATCGTTAAGCCTACGATTACTCCGGTACAAAAAGGTGTGCTTCCTCCGTTTACGTCGTTTAACTGGTTGTCGTTTAGTTCTACTAATGAATGTTTAGCGAAAGCTAATTTGCTGTTGGTATTTACTGTTTTCATAATTTTCGTTTTAATTGGTTAGTTTGATTAGATTTGGTCGATTAGCATAGCGATTGTCAAGCCTACGATTACTCCGGTACAAAAAGGCGTACTTCCTCCGTTTACATCGTTTAACTGATTGTCATTTAGTTCTACTAATGAGTTTTTAGCGAAAGCTAGTTTGCTGTTTGCGTTTACTGTTTTCATAATTTTTGTTTTTATTGGTTGGTTTGATTAGATCTGGTCGATTAGCATAGCGATCGTTAAGCCTACAATTACTCCGGTACAAAAAGGCGTGCTTCCTCCGTTTACATCGTTTAACTGGTTGTCGTTTAATTCTACTAAAGAATGTTTAGCGAAAGCTAACTTGCTGTTTGCGTTTACTGTTTTCATGTGTTTTTTAGTTTTAAAGGTTGTTAGATTAGATTTGGTCGATTAGCATAGCAATCGTTAAGCCTACGATTACTCCGGTACAAAAAGGCGTGCTTCCTCCGTTTACATCGTTTAACTGGTTGTCGTTTAATTCTACTAATGAGTTTTTAGCGAAAGCTAATTTGCTGTTGGTATTTACTGTTTTCATGTGTTTTTTAGTTTTAAAGGTTGTTTGATTAGATTTTGTCGATTAGCATAGCGATTGTTAAGCCTACGATTACTCCGGTACAAAAAGGTGTGCTTCCTCCGTTTACGTCGTTTAACTGATTGTCGTTTAATTCCACTAAGGAGTTTTTAGCAAAGGCTAACTTGTTTACGTTTGGTGTTTTCATGTTTTTTAGTTTTAAAGGTTGTTTGATTAGATTTGGTCGATTAGCATCGCGATTGTCAAGCCTACGATCACTCCGGTACAAAAAGGCGTACTTCCTCCGTTTACGTCGTTTAACTGATTATCGTTTAATTCTACTAAGGAGTTTTTAGCGAAAGCTAATTTGCTGTTGGTGTTTACTGTTTTCATAATTTTCGTTTTTATTGGTTAGTTTGATTAGATTTGGTCGATTAGCATGGCGATCGTTAAGCCTACGATTACTCCGGTACAGAAAGGTGTACTTCCTCCGTTTACATCGTTTAACTGATTATCGTTTAATTCTACTAAGGAGTTTTTAGCAAAGGCTAACTTGTTTACGTTTGGTGTTTTCATGTTTTTTAGTTTTAAAGGTTGTTTGATTAGATTTGGTCAATTAGCATAGCGATCGTTAAGCCTACGATTACTCCGGTACAAAAAGGTGTGCTTCCTCCGTTTACGTCGTTTAACTGGTTGTCGTTTAGTTCTACTAAAGAATGTTTAGCGAAAGCTAATTTGCTGTTTGCGTTTACTGTTTTCATCTGTTTTAGTTTTAAGATTAATGTGCGTCACTTGGAATTAATACTGTAACAATAATGATCGATACAATGATTACCGGAGTTCCTCCTCCGTTTACGTCGTTTAACTGGTTGTCATTTAGTTCCACTAAGGAGTTTTTAGCAAAGGCTAACTTGTTTGCGTTTTGTGTTTTCATAATTTTCGTTTTAATTGGTTGGTTTGATTAGATTTGGTCGATTAGCATAGCGATTGTCAAGCCTACGATCACTCCGGTACAAAAAGGTGTACTTCCTCCGTTTACGTCGTTTAACTGGTTGTCGTTTAGTTCTACTAATGAATGTTTAGCGAAAGCTAACCTGCTGTTGGTGTTTACTGTTTTCATCTGTTTTAGTTTTAAGATTAATGTGCGTCACTTGGAATTAATACTGTAACAATAATGATCGATACAATGATTACCGGAGTTCCTCCTCCGTTTACGTCGTTTAACTGGTTGTCATTTAGTTCCACTAAGGAGTTTTTAGCAAAGGCTAATTTGTTTACATTTTGTGTTTTCATGTTTTTTAGTTTTATGGTTAATTAATTAAGAAGCTAAATAGGTTACTACGGCTACGGAAACGGCTATTGATAGGGCAACTACGGATCCTCCGTTGACATCCTGTAACTGATCGTCGTTTAATTCTACTAAGGAGTTTTTAGCGAAAGCTAACCTGCTGTTGGTGTTTACTGTTTTCATCTGTGTTTCGTTTTAAGATTAATTAATGTGCCTCACTTGGAATTAATACTGTAATAATGATCGATACAATGATCACCGGAGTTCCTCCTCCGTTTACGTCGTTTAACTGGTTGTCGTTTAATTCTACTAAAGAGTTTTTAGCGAATGCTAACTTGTTGTTGGTGTTTACTGTTTTCATGTGTTTTTTAGTTTTAAGATTATGATTTAAGAAGCTAAATAGGTTACTACGGCTACGGAAACGGCTATTGATAGGGCAACTACGGATCCTCCGTTGACATCCTGTAACTGATCGTCATTTAATTCTACTAAGGAATTTTTAGCGAATGCTAACTTGCTGTTGGTGTTTACTGTTTTCATGTTTTTTAGTTTTAAGATTATTAATTAAGAAGCTAAATAGGTTACTACGGCTACGGAAACGGCTATTGATAGGGCAACTACCGATCCTCCGTTGACATCCTGTAACTGATCGTCGTTTAATTCTACTAAGGAGTTTTTAGCGAAAGCTAACTTGCTGTTGGTGTTTACTGTTTTCATGTTTTTTAGTTTTAAGGTTATTAATTAAGAAGCTAAATAGGTTACCACGGCTACGGAAACGGCTATTGATAGGGCAACTACGGATCCTCCGTTGACATCCTGTAACTGATCGTCGTTTAATTCTACTAAGGAGTTTTTAGCGAAAGCTAACTTGTTGTTGGTGTTTACTGTTTTCATGTTTTTTAGTTTTAAGGTTAAATTATGCTGTTAAATATGCGATCATTGCTGTGGTTACCGCTACGGTAACGGATACGGATATTATTGAGCCTCCGTTTACATCCTGCAACTGATCGTCGTTTAATTCTACTATGGCATTTTTAGCAAAGGCTAATTTGCTGCCGGTGTTTGCTGTTTTCATGTGTCCTGGATTTAAGAACTTGCTTCTATGATTAGCTTTGTAAAAATTGATAATGGTAAGAATGTCGAAGTTCCTCCGTTGATTTCGTTCAATTGAACAACATTCAGCTCTGTTAATGAGTTTTTAATGAATGCCAACCGATTCAATGTGTTTACTGTTTTCATATTTTTAATTTTTTATTGGTTAAAAAAAGCCATACCTATCCCGGTGCAAGTGAAAAACGCTGTTTTCATTACATACTGTTTTACGTGATGCCGAATGCTGTTTTATTCCTTCACCAGGCGGAAGGCTACGAAAAGTATTGCTTGTTCTGCCGGAACTATGCCGCTAAAAATTGATCCTGGACAATCGTTTTTACAGAGATACATACGCATCCTGAGCAGGTTTCACCACCAAGTATTGTGGATCCTCCATTGATTCCCATCATTTCCATTTGATTCAATTCTGCTACTGAACTTTTAGCAAAAGCCAGTTTATTACTGTTTGATGTTTTCATGTGTTTGGTGTTTAATAGTTATTCCTTTATTTTTTTAATTACTCGCCAGTTCTTTGTCCAAAAGCGTGATTACAATAATTGATGACGGGAAAAATACCGTTGCTGTACCACCATTAATTTCAGACAATTGTGCATTGTTAAGTGCTACCAGTGCATTCTTTGTGAATGCCAATTTGTTGATTTGCTGTGTTTTCATGTTTTTAAATTTTTAATTGGTTAAAAAAAGCCATACCTATCCCGGTGCAAGTGAAAAACGCTGTTTTCATTACATACTGTTTTACGTGATGTCGAATGTTGTTTTACTCCTTCACCAGGTGGAAGGCTACGAAAAGTATTGCTTGTTCTGCCGGAACTATGCCGCTAAAAATTGATTCTGGATAATTGTTTTTACAGGGATACATACGCATCCGGAACAGGTTTCACCACCAAGTATTGTGGAGCCTCCATTGATTCCCATCATTTCCATTTGATTCAATTCTGCTACTGAGCTTTTAGCAAAAGCCAGTTTATTACTGTTTGATGTTTTCATGTGTTTGGTGTTTAATAGTTGTTGCTTTATTTTTTGTTTAATTCGCCTGGAACTTTGTTAAGTTTCTTATCGGTCCGGGAACCAATACACAATCTCCGCAGATCAGTGTTGTCTGTCCGTTATTAGTATCTCCGCCACCTACAATCTCATTCATAAAGATCAGGTCCAGTTCTGTAATCACGCTCTTTTTAAAAAGAAGCGTTTCTTTGTTTGCTTTTTTCATTATTGAAGTTGTTTCGTGATTTTTGTGATTATAGGACATAAACAGGTCGATATCGGCATTCCGTCCAGTATTGAATTACCCCCGCCATTAATGGATGCAAGCGTATTTCTGCTTAGCTCTACTACTGCATGTCTCTTGAAAGACAGTTTATTTGTTTCTGATGTTTTCATACGATTTGTTTAAAAATTTGACACTATTCTACTTTGTTGACCATGGTCAGCATTGTCATCATAACCAGGGAAGTTCCCCCAACTATTGTTACCGTCCCTCCAATAATGGAAGCCATTTTCTGTTCGTTTAACTCAACCAATGATTGCTTGGTAAACTCCAGTTTCGTTGTTCTTTGTGTTTTCATCTGTCTGCTTTTTATTTTATGAATCTACTCTTTCCGTTATGGTTTGTAATGTCAGTGTGATTACAAAAGTCCCACTGGGCGTTATGGTTCCTCCGACAATTGCTGTCATTTTCTGCTCGTTTAACTCAACCAGTGACTACCTGGTAAACTCCGGTTTGCTAACCGTTTGCTTTTTCATGCGGTTGTCTTATAACAGTGTAATATCCTGATCCGGATGTCCTACGGTTAAATTGATCAGCGAGGTTGTCCCAATGAATATTGTTGAC
Source organism: Flavobacterium inviolabile (assembly GCF_013389455.1). NCBI lineage: Bacteria > Pseudomonadati > Bacteroidota > Flavobacteriia > Flavobacteriales > Flavobacteriaceae > Flavobacterium > Flavobacterium inviolabile. The sequence goes on from NZ_CP058278.1 coordinate 691,325, forward strand.
GTTCCTCCTGCAATAGCAGCCATTTTTCCATCGTTTAATTCCACTAAAGCACTTTTGGTGAACTCCAGCTTATTTGTTGTCTGTTTTTTCATGATATACGTTTTTAGTTGATTAATAATCATAGTAATCCCATTGCAGTATAGCACATTATGCTACTTGCCTTTCAAATTGTAAATGTGTAACAGCGAGGTAAGGCGAACGTCCTATTTGGATCTATCCTCTTATTTCCAAAACAACAGTTCCGGTTACAAACATTGCTCTTGCAGCCACTATTTATTCGGCTGTTTGCACTTACCGCCACATTGTTACATTATTCTGGCATACGGCTATTCCTAAAACTGGTTCAGGTGTCCAAGCTGACGGGTAACCACCACACAGTCCCCACAGATAAATGTTGTTGGTCCGTCATTGGTATCGGCACCTCCTGCAATCTTTCTCATTGCAGTCATATCCAATTCTACAATAGCATTTCTTTTAAAGGCCAGTTTGTTTGTTTCTTGTGTTTTCATGATGTAAAAGTTTTGTTTGTTATTATTCCGCTGTATGCTCAATCATGTCGAGGCCAATCGTCGCGATCAGGGATGTCCCGGTTACCACAATGACAGACAGTAGCGATGTTCCGCCGGCAATTGCCGACATGGTTCCTTCATTTAGTTCCACTAATGTGTTTTTGTGGAAATCCAGTTTATTCGCTGTTTGTCTTTTCATGACCCTACTTTTTAGTCGATGACATTCTCAATACGGCTTGTGATTACCACACAGTCTCCACAGATAAATGTGGTGGCTCCGCCTATAACCTGTCCCATGGACACTACATCTAATTCTACTACTGAATTTGATTGGAATACTAACTTGTTTGTTTGCTGTGTTTTCATAATATTTTTGTTTTTTTTGTTGTTAATTAAAATCCATAGTAATCCCCCTGCAGTACAGCATTACCATGCTACTTACACCTATTTGTCCGTTAAAATATGAGGGAATACTTTCGTTGTCTCAAAACGAAAACTGGAAACTGTTTGTTATAGTCCTTCAAAGAGTACTATCCGGGTGACCGATATACAGACACATCCCGTACAGGTTTCAACTACAATTGTATTTCTTCCATTTTCATGTAAAGTTTCCAGATTGTTTAATTCGATGGCATCACTCTTGGTGAACTCCAGTCCGCTGCCTGTACTTTGTGTCTTCATACTGTTCGATTTTTAAACCTGTGGCTGCATCATTTCTTTTAGCTTATCGCCAATATAGTTGACAATGCTATTCCAGGATCCTCCGTTAATACTATCCAGTTGACGGTCATTTAATTCCACTACTGCGTTCTTGGCAAATGCCAGTTTATCGCTGTTTTTAGTTGTTTTCATACCCGTTATTTTTTAAACCTGAGGTTTGATCATATCTTTAATTTTATCCCCGATATAATCGATGATGGCTCCCATAGATCCTCCGTGGATATTCTCTAATTGACGGTCGTTTAATTCTGCTACCGCTTTTTTAGCAAAAGCTAACTTGTTGTTGGTTGTTGTTTTCATAATGATATTGATTTGAATTAATACAGTTTTGTTTTTAAGGTATTCGCTCCCCAATAAGCATTTTCGTGAAAAGGCTCACCGGAAAAGGGTTTTGTAAAGGAAAAATCATGTATTCATAAATATTATGGCAATGATTTTTCCTTCTATAGAAACCTTACAGCTGTTGTAACTTCGTAATATTTCTTATTGGTCCCGGTAACGGGATACAATCACCACAAATAATGGTTGTTTGCTCACCAGCGTCAATAACTGTGGTTCCGCCTCCTACTACACTTCTCATTGAAGCTAAATCTAATTCCATAATTGAATTCTTCTTAAAATGAAGCATTCCTTTGTTTGCTTTTTTCATGATTTAAAAAATTTAGTGATTATAAAATAGTTAACATTTGTTTTTAAAGAATTACGCGTTGTAATCCTGCTTTTTTTACTTACTCAGGCATTGCCATGCTGTACATTTCATCCATATAATGCCCTTTGCTGGAATTAACGCAGAGTGTGCAGCTTAATGTGTTTCCAACCAGTACACCGGTACCGCCTTTAATTCCTTTTAACTCCTCTCTGTTCAATTCCACTAATGAATTTTTAGAGAAAAACAACTTGTTTGTTTCTTGCTTTTTCATGATTTGTGTTTGTATTTAGTTAATAGATACTTTGTTCAAAATACTTTTGAATAACTAATCACACGGGAATCAGATTGCTTTAACTTATTGCTGCTTTTTTTGCTTTGATACAAAAATTCGGGCAATTGCTTTTACAAAACGCTTAACAGAAGCGTAAAATCCGGATTCTTTTTCTGTCTCATCGTTCAACTCGACAATCGTGTTTCTTTTAAATCGTGACGGATTAATAATTTTTTTCGTTTTCATGGCTTTTTATTATTTACTTTTTCATGTTGTTGCTCACCAAAGGCAATAAAAATGCTTCTATACCGTATGAACAGCACACAACAATCCTTTTATTCGCATAACGTCGATCTGACGGGTACATCTGACAACAGAGGGTACAACAATGCCGGAATAAAATCATTTCATTAAATCGCCTGTTTAAAATGCTAACAAGCGGTTCTGATTATCCTTTTAATTAAGGGTGTAAAATTTACCAACGAAAGGAAGTGAGTAGTACTTTTTAAGGAGGGATCTTTTATGCAAAGCTTGACTTTGATAAATAAAAGATTATCTTTGTAAAGATACTCCAACCTAAATTTGTTGGATTTCGTTTTGTAATTCATTCTATAAAACAGGGCCTTCCACGCTCTGTTTTATTTTTTTGTGTTTTTTTAGTAGCTACTCATATCAGAGATACTTTCGCTACCTAAAAACCCATCTGTTAATGTTTTTAAAACGTTAAGAATAAATTCTCTCATTTCTCATTCATCAACAGGACAAAGTAAATTCTATTTTTTTTCTCCCACAAACAAAGAATGCCTATTTTTATAAAAAAACAGGCATCTTTAAAGGTTTTAAAATACTGATTTACAGTATTTTATAAAATATATTTTATTTTTATGCAGCTTCTGATTTATGCTTCATTTCTTCTATTTTTTTGATGTAAACCGAAGGTGTAATGCCTGTTGCAGCCTTAAAATATTTCGTAAAAGAGTCCGAACTTTTATATCCGATCTCGTCTGCAATGGAATTTACAGAGTATGCACGCAGCTTAGAATTGTTCTTTAGCTCTAAAATAACGTAGTTAATTCTCAGTTCATTAATATAGGTACTGAAACTTTTTCCCAATTCATTGTTTACAATCTTGGAAAGATAAGCCGTATTGGTCTTCAATTTCTTGGCTACATTGTGTAACGTACAGTCCTGACGCAGGAAATACTTCTTTTCCTGCAGCTTCTCCAGCTTTTCAAGGATATCGTTAACTCTTTCGTCTTTAATAATAAAGGTAGCATCCGAAGGAACAATATCATGCGATTCACTATCTTCTTCTTCCTGCAGTGCCTCTTCAAACGATTCCACCGATCCGGCTGTCACTTCTTCTTCCGGTTCCAGTATATCCTCTTCTTTACTGACGGTTATATTCGGAATAAGCTGGCTTTCCAGGATCTCTTCCTTGGTTGTTACTTTTTCTTCCTGGGCTTCTAATATCTTTTTGGCTTCAAAATCATTGATCTTCCCGATCAGAATATCAAATTTCTCCTGGTTCATTCTTTCATTTCTCCTGTTTCTATAGTAGAAAAAGCCCAAAGAAGCGATTAACAGCACCACGGCAATGATTAAAATATTCTTTTGTTTTACCTCATCGGTTTTTTCCTTGTCAATTTTTTCAATATCCAGTTTGTGCAGATCTTCCAGCGTACCGATTTTTTTAGCCGATTTTTTAGTATTCTCATCAATAAACTTCTGATAATAGAAATTGGACTGACTGATACTGTCCACTGCCTTATAGTTTTCCGCCAGCAGCTTGTAATAATCTGCCAGCTCTTCAGGAGAAAAATCAGATTTCTTTTGTTTTAAAAGTCCCTGCTTTAAAATCACATTCGATTTGTTGAACTCTTTTCGTTCTGTCAGCAAACCGGCTAAACTCAGCATAATAGAAGCTTCTATCCGGCTGCTTTTTATTTTTACCGATTTGTTTAACGCTTCGTTTAAAATCAATTCCGCTTTTGGAAAATCGTTTTTCTTGATATAACTCTGCCCTTTTACATTTAAAAAATAGGCTTCCAGCTCTTTATCATTGAACTTTTTACAATAGTTAAGCCCTTTATCGATATAAATTAAAGACGAATCCGGTAAATTCATTTTTAAATAAGTCTTTGCGATTTTCAGTTCCAGCAAAGCCAATTCCGGTTTGGACAACTCCTCAGCATGATATTTTTTAAAAACAGCCAGCGCCTCACTGTGTTTCCCGATCTCATATTTAATATTCGCAATACTGATACTGATGCTTCGAACGCTGTAATTGTCTTTTAATTTGTTGGCTAACTGCAATGCTTCATTATAAAGCAGTAAAGACTGTTCAAAATTATAGGCCTGATACAGCATACTGGCCTTATTCATTTTTGCCCGCAACACCAGACCCTGATTGTTCAATCCATAGGCTTTTATAATTGCTTTATCACAAAAATAAAAAGCGCTATCAGTCTCTGATAGCGTCATGCATACATATCCCAGATAATTGTAGGCAATAATCGCCTCCTCCTCTTCTTTTCTTTTTTCACTTAAAGAAAGGTAGCTGTGGATGTATTTTTTAGCAAGTGCCGGGTTATTATAAATGTACTTCTGGATAGAATCTTTTAACTGATTTTTTAAATCTGATGCTGAAATCGTTTGAAAAGACAATACAATTAAACAAAAAAGAATTCTTTTTACTGAGGATAACAACATATTTTAACAGGTTTTTATAATACAAAAATAATGTTTTTTTATTAACGGCAATACCCGGTTAACGCATTGATTTATAACAAATTACAAAGTCGAAAAACGGTGTGTTTTTTTATAAATTTCGGCTTACTACCCTTTGATTGTCAGGCATTTAGACCTAGTTTTGGGTAATCAATAAAAACCCACAAAAACCCACACATTATGAAAACTACAAAAAACAATTTACTTTCGTTCAAAAAAACAGCAATCATTGAACTTTCAAAAAAAGATTGTTCTAAGATAAAAGGAGGTAACGATATAACGGATCCGGACAGAAGCGGAATATTTTCCTTACTGTGTCCTACCACGCACCCCACAAGACCATAACAAGAAAAAGAGCCTCCGTTGAGGCTCTTTTTTTTGGCTATATGTTAAACTTATTTTAATGAAAATAATCCCTGTTACCAAGACATTTTAAATACCTAAATTTGCAACACACTAAAAACAAGTTATTATGTTTCCATTACACAGAAATAGACGGCTGAGAACAAATGATGCCATTCGCTCATTAGTTCGAGAAACTTCGCTAAGTCCAAATGATTTCATGTTTCCAATGTTTGTTGCAGAAGGAAAAGACATAAAAATCGAAATTCCTTCCATGCCGGGCATATACCGTCGTTCGTTAGATCAAACGGTAAAAGAAGTAAAAGAATTATGGGATTTGGGAATCAAAGCCGTCAATATCTATGTAAAGGTCAGCGATTCGTTAAAGGACAATACCGGAAAAGAAGCCTGGAACAAAGACGGCCTGATGCAGCAAACCATTAAAGCGATTAAAGACGCTGTACCGGGAATGATTGTAATGCCGGATGTGGCTCTGGATCCGTATTCTATTTACGGACATGACGGAATCGTTGAAAACGGACAAATCATCAACGACGCAACGGTAGACGCCCTTACCCGGATGAGTGTGAGCCATGCCGAAGCCGGAGCCGATTTTGTTGCTCCCAGCGATATGATGGACGGAAGAATCCTTGCTATCCGGAAAGCGTTGGAACAAAGCGGTTTCCACGATGTCGGAATCATGAGCTACAGTGCTAAATATGCCTCCTCTTTTTACGGACCTTTCCGCGATGCCTTAGACAGTGCTCCGGGATTTGGCGATAAGAAAACCTACCAGATGGATTATGCCAACCGTATTGAAGCCATAAAAGAAGCCTTGGACGATGTAGAAGAAGGAGCAGATATTGTCATGGTAAAACCGGGTATTGCCTATCTGGATATCGTTAGGGAAATAAAAGACACCGTACACGTTCCCGTAGCAGTATATCAGGTTTCCGGAGAATATGCCATGGTTAAAGCCGCTGCAGAAAAAGGCTGGTTAGACCACGATAAGATCATGATGGAACAACTGTATTGTATTAAAAGAGCCGGAGCCAGTATTATCTCCACCTATTTTGCAAAAGAAGCGGCAAAACTAATGCAGTAACCGTATGAAAAAAGTAGTATTGATCATCAGCAGTATTGCACTGCTTGCTTCCTGCAATAAAAAAGAAGAAAAAAAACCTTCCCTATATCCCGAAACTAAAAAAACGGAAGCCCAGTTACAACTGGAATTAGGCCAGGAAATCTTTGACGGTAAAGGCATGTGTTATTCCTGCCACAAACCGGATCAGAAAATAATCGGGCCAAGCATTAAAGAAATTGCCCGGATATACAAAGAAGAAGGTGCCAGCATAGTCGAATTCCTGAAAGAAAAAGGTGATCCGATTGTAGACCCTACACAATACCAGTTAATGAAAGCAAATTTTGCCATTACCAAAAACCTGCCGGAAGAAGAATTAAAAGCTTTAGAAGCTTATATATTAAGCCATTCCAAATAAAATTTAAAAAAGCCATCTTTCGATGGCTTTTTTTTAGCTAACATTTTGAATTGCAGGAAACAAATCAAAAAAGTATCTTTATCCGATGGACACTATTTTTATAAAAACACCCCTTGGAATCACAAAAATTGACGGTGATGAAAACGGCATTTCGGCAATAACCGCCGGCAATGACGGAAATATTTCAGCACCAGACCAATATCCGGTACACCTTCGGGAAGCTGCAGTACAACTGGAAGAATATTTCGAGGGAAAAAGAACGGAATTTACGTTTAAGCTAAATCCGGCTGGTACCGAATTTCAGCAGAAAGTATGGAAAGCGCTGCTGGACATTCCGTTCGGAAAAACAATGTCCTATCTGGAACTGTCCAAAATATTGGGCGATGTAAAAGCCATCCGTGCCGTGGCGGCGGCTAACGGAAAAAATCCGTTGTGGATAGTCGTTCCCTGTCACCGGGTTATCGGCTCCGACGGTTCCTTGACCGGTTATGCCGGCGGTTTGTGGCGCAAAAAATGGCTGCTGGATCATGAAAATCCCATCAAGCAGCAAACTCTTTTTTAATATCCCGGCCGAATTTCAAAAACTATCAATAATTTCCTTAAATTCGTAAGACACGTCGTTAATGCTGTACTTATGAAATTCCTTAAAAAATTCCTGATCTGGTTTACTGTCGTTCTGGCAAGTATTATTATCATCATGTATATTTTTGATGTTGATTATTTATTACGCGCCGTCAGAACCATTTATTTTAAAGGATATACCACTGCCTTTTTAGAGGATTATAAAGATTTTCCAAACAGAGAAATAAAAAAAGGAACCGCACAGCCCTGGGCTATTGCCAAAGACTATAATGCTGTCCCGGCCACTCCGGAACTTGCCAAAACACACAAGGAACTGCAAACGGTAGCCTACCTGATCATTAAAAACGACAGTATCTGGCATGAAAGCTATTTCGACGGCTACGGAAAAGATTCTAAATCCAATTCCTTTTCGATGGCTAAAAGTATCGTTTCGGCCAGCCTGGGAAAAGCCATTATGGATGGAAAAATAAAAAGCCTTGACCAGAAAGTATCCGATTTCTTTCCGGAAATGCAGGGTAAATATGCCAAAGACGTCACCGTTGGCGATTTGTCGTCCATGGCCTCCGGCTTAAACTGGGACGAACATTATTACAGCCCTTTCTCGATTGTGACCCGTGCCTATTTCGACAGCGATTTGAAAAAAGTAATCCTGGGACTGAAAGTAACGGAACAGCCGGGGAAAAAATTCGTATATCTGAGCGGTGCTACCGAATTACTGGCCATGGTTATTGAAAAAGCAACCGGCGAATACCTTTCCGATTATGTTTCCAAAAATTTCTGGCAGCCGATGGGTGCCGAAAACGATGCCTTATGGCAACTGGATCACGAACCGGACGGTATTGAAAAAGCCTTCTGCTGTATTGCCAGCAATGCCCGTGATTTTGCCCGTTTCGGGAAACTGTACAAACAACACGGAAAATGGAACGGAAAACAAATACTGGACAGTACCTTTGTCGCGAAATCCATTACACCGCGTTTTGCCGATGCTCCGGAATATGGTTACGGATGGTGGCTGCATACCTATCTTGGAAAAAAAATGTATTATATGCGCGGTCACTTAGGCCAGTTTGTAATTGTCGCTCCGGAAGACAACCTGATCATTGTCCGTTTAGGGCATTTAAAAGGATTACAGACCGAAACGGATCCGCATAGTAATGATTTCTATGTGTATGTAGGAGAAGCCTATAAAATGCTTGAAAAAAGAAAATAAAACGATTTACCCCATACAAGCCATGTTAGAAAAAATCCATTTCGAAAATATTCTTTTTCTGGACATCGAAACCGTACCGGAAGCAGAAAATTTCAAAGCCTTAGACGAAACCAAACAGGAACTGTTCAGTTCCAAAACACAATACCAGCGCAAAGACGACTTTACGCCGGAAGAATTTTATGACAGAGCCGGTATCTGGGCCGAATTTGGAAAGATTATCTGTATCTCTGTCGGTTATTTTACTTTCCGGGGCGACATACGCCATTTTCGCGTGACCTCTTTTTTCGGAGACGAAATAACCATCCTGAAAGATTTCAGCAATCTGCTCAGTAACCATTTTAACAAACCGCAGCACATCCTGTGCGGTCATAATGCCAAAGAGTTTGACTTTCCGTTTATTGCCCGGCGAATGATTATCAACGGGCTTAGCATTCCCCAAAAACTGAATTTGTTTGGCAAAAAGCCATGGGAAATTCCGCATCTGGACACTATGGAATTATGGAAATTCGGGGATTTCAAACATTATACTTCCTTAAAATTACTGGCAAACATACTGGGTATTCCCTCTCCTAAAGACGATATTGACGGAAGTGAGGTCGCCCATGTTTTTTATGTTGAAAAAGATATTGACCGCATCATCCGGTATTGCGAAAAAGACGTTATCGCCGTAGCCCAGATTTTATTGCGCCTGCGAAGGGAAGATTTACTAATTGAAGAAGAAATCATCTTCGTTTAATTACATTTGCAGTAATGAAAACCCCACTTTTACAAATAGACCATGTAACAGTTGCTTTCAAAAAAGAAGGAAACTGGACACCTATCGTTAAAAACAGTTCCTTTCAGCTGCATGAAAATGAGATCCTGGGAATTGTAGGCGAATCCGGATCTGGTAAATCGGTGACCTCTCTGGCTATTATGGGCCTGCTTCCGAAAGCGATTTCGAAAATTTCGGAAGGCGCAATCCTTTTTGAAGGGAAAAATATTGCCGACCTGACACCAAAAGAACTGCAAAAATTCAGGGGAAATGATGTTGCCATGATTTTCCAGGAACCGATGAGTTCGTTAAATCCTTCTTTAAAGTGTGGTTATCAGGTTGCCGAAATATTACAGCAGCACACTTCACTTTCGAAAAAAGAGATCAAACAGGAAGTCATTGCCCTTTTTGAAAAAGTAAAACTTCCCGATCCGGAAGTTATTTTTGACAAATACCCGCATCAGATTTCGGGCGGACAGAAACAACGGGTCATGATAGCCATGGCTATTGCCTGTAAACCCAAGATTTTAATTGCCGATGAACCCACGACCGCTCTGGATGTTACCGTTCAGAAGGAAATTATTCTATTGCTGAAAGAATTACAGCAGCAAACCAAAATGAGCATTTTGTTCATTTCCCATGATTTGTCTTTGGTTTCCGAAATTGCCAACCGCGTTTTGGTGATGTACAAAGGCGAAATTGTAGAACAGGGCGCCGCCCATCAGATTTTTAAAAATCCGCAGCACAATTATACCGGGGCATTAATCGCTTCCCGTCCGTCACTGGAAGTCCGCGTAAAACGTTTGCCAACAATTCAGAATTTCCTGGATAACACCATTGACAATACGATCATTACTCCGGAAGAGCGAGCCGAAAATCATAAAAAACTATACGCACAAACGCCATTATTAGAAGTGCAAAACGTTGAAAAAGAGTACTTTTCAACGGCCGGTTTATTTGGCAAAAAAACCGCGTTTAAAGCGGTCAACAATGTCAGTTTTGCCATATATGAAGGCGAAACGCTCGGACTGGTAGGAGAAAGCGGCTGTGGAAAATCGACTTTGGGAAATACGATATTACAGCTGGACAAAGCAACAGCCGGACGTATTCTATACAAAGGAAAAGATATTACCAACCTGACCACTTCCGAAATCCGCTCCCTTCGAAAAGAGATACAGATTATTTTTCAGGATCCGTATTCTTCCCTGAATCCGAGAATTCCGGTTGGAAAAGCCATCATGGAACCGATGCAGGTACACGGTTTGTATGAAAATGATACCGAACGCAAACAAAAAACAATCGAAATACTGGAACGGGTTGGCCTGGGAGAAGAATATTTTAACCGCTACCCGCATGAATTTTCCGGCGGACAACGGCAGCGTATCGGAATCGCGCGTACCATTGCACTGCAACCCAAAATAATCGTTTGTGACGAATCGGTTTCGGCACTTGATATTTCGGTACAGGCACAGGTATTGAATTTACTGAACGAGTTAAAAGAGAATTTTGGCTTTACCTATATTTTTATTTCCCACGATCTGGCAGTTGTTAAATATATGTCCGACCAGGTTTTGGTGATGAACAAAGGAAAAATCGAAGAAATGGCTGATGCCGATATTTTATATGCAGATCCGCAAAAAGACTATACCAAAAAGCTTATTACAGCAATCCCGAAAGGGAGTTAAATAAAAAAAGCAGCTCGAGGGAGCTGCTTTTTTTATTTATCATCTGTTTAGTCAATCTTCATTTCCGGAATGTCTCCTTCAATAATCAGATTGGCTTCCGTTGCTTTTACAATTTCTTCAACAGTAACACCCGGCGCTCTTTCCAGAAGTTTAAATCCGTTTGGCGTAATTTCCATAACCGCCAGTTCCGTTACTACTTTTTTAACGCAGCCCACACCGGTTAACGGCAGCGTGCATTGTTTTAATATTTTCGATTCGCCCGCTTTGTTTACGTGCATCATCGCAACAATGATATTTTCTGCAGAAGCCACCAAATCCATAGCGCCTCCCATTCCTTTTACCATTTTCCCGGGAATTTTCCAGTTGGCAATATCGCCGTTTTCAGAAACTTCCATAGCGCCTAAAATCGTCAGATCAACATGCTGTCCTCTGATCATTCCAAAACTGGTAGCCGAATCAAAAAAGGAAGCACCCGGCAAAGTAGTGATTGTTTGTTTTCCGGCATTGATAATATCCGCATCCTCTTCTCCTTCAAAAGGGAACGGTCCCATTCCCAATACACCGTTCTCACTCTGGAATTCCACGCTGATTCCCTGCGGAATATAGTTGGCTACCAATGTGGGTATTCCAATTCCCAAATTCACAAAATATCTGTCTCTTAGTTCCTGCGCAATTCTTTTTGCAATTCCTATTTTATCTAATGCCATGATTAATTTCTTTGTCTTACCGTACGTTGTTCAATTCTCTTTTCATAGTGTTCACCCTGGAAAATTCTTTTTACGAATATTCCGGGAATATGAATCTGATTCGGATCTAAAGTACCTGCCGGAACCAGTTCTTCCACCTCAGCAATAGTAATTTTTGCTGCTCCGGCCATACAAGAATTAAAATTTCTTGCTGTTCCTTTGAAAATCAAATTTCCGGCTTCGTCACCTTTCCAGGCTTTTACAATCGCGAAATCTGCTTTGTAGGCTTCTTCCATGATGTGCATTTTTCCGTTAAATTCACGCACTTCTTTTCCTTCTGCCACTTCTGTACCATAACCTGCCGGAGTAAAGAAAGCCGGTATTCCAGCCTGTGCTGCACGGCATTTTTCGGCTAATGTTCCCTGTGGTGTTAATTCTACTTCCAATTCTCCGCTCAGCATCTGGCGTTCGAATTCTGCATTTTCACCTACATAAGAAGAGATCATTTTTTTAATCTGGCGCTTTTGCAATAATAATCCCAGACCAAAATCGTCTACTCCTGCATTGTTGGAAATACAGGTAAGTTCTTTCACATCCATTTTTACAAGCGCTGCGATACTGTTTTCAGGAATACCGCAAAGTCCGAAACCGCCCAGCATAATAGTCTGTCCGTCTTTTATATCGTGTAATGCTTCCTTCACATTACTTACTCTTTTATTAATCATATTATGGTTGTTTATTTTTGTAAAAATATAAAAAAAACGCCTTTATAAAAAGGCGTTTTGTATTTAGAAATCAAATTCTTCGGTTGTTGGTTCTTCCACAGCGGTGCTGTCTACTACTTTTTTCGGTGTCCAGCAATCTACTTTAATAGAGAGATTTGCCGGTCGTTCAAAAGGTTTCTGGGAAACGTTAAGCTTATCATCTGCATAACATTTTTTCATGAATAATCCCCAGATCGGTAAGGCCATTGTTGCCCCCTGTCCCATCTGTGTACTTTTAAAATGTGCCGAACGGTCTTCGTTTCCTACCCAGACACCCATCGCTAAATTGGGTACCATACCAATAAACCATCCGTCACTATTGTTCTGACTGGTTCCGGTTTTACCGGCTATAGGGTTATTAAAGGCATACGGAAGTCCTGTAACACGCTTGTAAGTAGGTCCGCCGGAACCATAACGCAAACGCGCTCCCGATCCGGATTCTGTAACCCCTTCCAGTAATTTTATAATGGTATAGGCAACGTCTTTACTCAATACATCTTTCGATTCCGGGATGGATTCGTAAAGCACCACACCGTTTTTATCTTCAATTTTGGTAATTACCTGCGGTTTCATATACACTCCCTGGTTGGCAAACGTACTGTAGGCTGCCACCATATCACTAACCGTGATTTCAACAGCTCCTAATGCGATGGCCGGTCTTTCCGGAATATTAGAGCTTACCCCCAGTTTCTTGGTCAGATCCACCACGGCATGCGGTCCTACTTTATCCATCAGTTTCGCCGAAACCGTATTGATGGAATTCGCTAAAGCCGACTTTAAAGTTACCAGACCTCTGTAGTTACCACTGGAGTTTTTTGGTGTCCAGTCGGCATCAATACCATATCTTCCTTTTGGCATTGTAAACGGTGAATCGTAAATAGAATCACAAGGCGACATTTTTAACTGTTCGATTGCCGTGGCATAAACAAACGGTTTGAATGTCGAACCTACCTGTCTTGCACCCTGAGCTACGTGATCGTACTGGAAATGTTTGTAGTTGATTCCGCCAACCCAGGCTTTAACATAACCTGTTTGCGGTTCCATAGCCATAACACCTGTTTGTAAAAAGTGTTTGTAATAGATAATGGAATCTCTTGGCGTCATGATCGTATCTTTTTCTCCTTTCCAGGTAAAAACAGACATTTTCGTTTTGATATCGAAGGATTTCTTAATCTGATTTTCGGCTATCCCTTTATCGGTCATTATTCTCCAGCGTTCCGAGTTTTTCATTGAACGTTCAATGATTTTTTCTGTTTCTACCGGTGTAATATTGACAAAAGGAGCATTTTCATTTTTCTTTTGCTGAATAAAGAATTCCTCCTGTAAGTTTGCCAAGTGCTCGTCTACCGCTTCTTCTGCATATACCTGCATACGGGAATCGATAGTTGTATATATTTTTAATCCGTCACGGTAAATATCATATTCTCCGCCACCGTCTTTTTTAGGATTTTCTTTTACCCATTTTTTCATGAAATCACGAAGGTACTCTCTAAAATAAGTTGCCGTTCCTTCCACATGGCTTTCCGGTGTAAATTTCAACACGATTGGTTGTTTTTGGTAGAATTCCTTTTTCTCTTTTGTCAGGAAGTCATTTTTTTCCATCTGGCTCAACACCACATTTCTTCTGTTCGTCACTTTTTCCAATCGTTTGATCGGATTAAAAAGCGATGGATTTTTAAGCATTCCTACAAACATTGCTGCTTCATCAACAGTAAGGTCTTTCGGTTCTTTTCCAAAATATACTTTTGCTGCCGAACGTATTCCTACTGCCGTATTTACGAAATCGGCCTTGTTCAGGTACATCGCAATGATTTCCTGTTTGGTATACTGGCGTTCCAGTTTGGTGGCAATGATCCACTCTTTGGCTTTCTGAACAATACGGAAAGGAAGGAATTTCGATCCTTCTCCGTGGAATAATAATTTTGCCAGCTGTTGGGTAAGCGTACTCGCTCCACCGTTACTACCCAGACTTAAAACGGCACGAAGCGTTCCTCTGGAATCAATTCCGGAATGTTCGTAAAAACGTTCGTCTTCCGTTGCAATTAAAGCTTTTACCAAATGGTCCGGTAAATCGGCATATTTGATAGGTGTTCTGTTTTCAAGGTAAAATTTACCAATGGTTTCCCCATCAGATGAAATAATTTCTGTTGCCACATTGGAGTTTGGATTTTCCAGCTCGTCAAATGACGGCATTGCCCCGAATAAACCCCAGGAAGCAAAAAGGAAAAATAGGATAATCCCTCCGAATGCATATAAAAAGAATTTCCAGAACTTCTTTACATAAGGTGAAAAGTCTTCTTTTTGATTTTTATTGTTTTGTGCCATTTTTATAGTACTTATTCTGCTTTTTCAATTCTAAATCCAACTTCCGAAATACCGCCTAATTGCTCCATACCGCTAACTTTCCCCGTTTCGCGGACAGCCTGTTGGATATCAATGGTGTATTTCCCGATTTTAGGAAATTTCGCTTTTTCCTTATACCAGAGTTTGCTTTCCTTTACATCCGAAAATCCGTCGCCCAAAAGGGATCCGTCTTCTTTTGCCATCAGGTATTCCAGGGTATCCACTTTAGTAACGCCATCGGGCTGCAACATGGACACAATCAGGAATAAGTTATTAAACGGATAACTGTTGTTATTTCTTATGTTAACAAACATACTATAATCCGTAATGGTATCGTTCTGTTCAAAAGAAAAAGTCACTTTCTGGTTCTTATGCCATGAACCGTCTATTTCCTGATATTCATCAAAAACCCTTTTCTTATCACAAGAAAAAAGTACTAATGAAAGTGCTATTCCTATAATTAAAAAATTATTTTTTTGGAGCATTTTTATCGTTCGAAGAATTATTTGGTTTACGTTTTTTAGCTGGTCTTTTCTTTTTCTTAGGCTGGTCAAAACGGGTTAAGCTGTCTTGTCCTACCACATTCTGGAAGTTTTTCTCTACTTCTTCCTGAGCGATTTCGATGGCAAAATCTTCAATTGCCGCCACCTTTTTCTTTTGTTTGTTTATCGCTATAATTTCTTTTACCTGTTCTATTTTTAAAACATGCCAATGCGCGAAATCATTCGTATAAGCAAACCACATCAGTCCTTTGAAGATATCCAGTTTCTGGCAGATGGCTTCTCCTTTATCGGCATAAAGCCTGGTTTCCATTTCCGGAAAGTCTTTTAAGGCGTCCAGATAGGTATCCAGTTCATAGTTCAGACAGCATTTCAGTTTTCCGCACTGTCCTGCCAGTTTCTGCGGATTCAGTGACAACTGCTGGTAACGCGCTGCCGAAGTATTTACACTTCTGAAATCGGTTAACCAGGTAGAACAGCACAATTCCCTTCCGCAGGATCCCACACCGCCCAAACGCGCTGCTTCCTGGCGGAAACCAACCTGTTTCATTTCAATACGGGTACTGAATTCTTTTGCAAAGTCTTTGATCAGCTGCCTGAAGTCAACACGGTCATTTGCCGTATAATAAAAGGTCGCTTTCGAGCCGTCTCCCTGAAATTCAATATCGGAAATTTTCATTTCCAGTTTCAGTTCAATAGCAATTTCACGGGCACGAACCTTCATCGGTTCTTCCTTATCCCGGGCCTCGATCCAGATATCAATATCTTTTTGTGTTGCTTTTCTATAAATTTTACCTACTTCGCCATCCGGATTAACTCCTTTTTTCTTCATTTGTATCTTAACCAGTTCCCCGGTTAGGGTTACAATTCCGACATCGTGTCCCGGTGAAGCGTCTGTAGCGACGATATCGCCAATGCTTAACGTTAGTTTTTCCGCATTTCGGTAAAATTCTTTTCTCCCGTTTTTAAATCGAACCTCAACACAGTTGAACGGTTCCTGCCCTCCGGGTAGGCTCATGTTGGACAGCCAGTCAAAAACAGTCAGTTTATTACAACTGTCCGTACCGCAGGTCCCATTATTTTTACATCCCCTAGGAGTTCCGTCTTTACTCCCGGTGGAACAGTTTGTACATGCCATATGTTTGAATATATATAGATCGTGACCCAGTCACTACTTGTTCGTAAAATGTTTTGTGTGTAAAGATACTATTTTTTAGAATCAATCTCACAATGTCAAAAGTGCCTGACTTTTAAATTGTGAAAAATTTAAAAGCCTGTTACATTTATTACAACGCAACAGGCTTTTTTTAAGTATGTTAAATCGGTATAATCAGATTTCTTTTATCGAAATTATATTTACCGGACAGGCTTTTGCTGCCAGTTCACAATGCTCGGCTATGGTATGGTCCGTCGATTTTAAGGTATGGAACCCTTTGGAGTCGACCGCCTTTAACAGCACGGTTTTCCCGTCTTTTTTAGACATCTGAAATTGTGCCGGAGCCATTTCCACACAGTAATTACAACCGATGCATTTATTTCGCTGTAAGGTTACAATAACCATTATGCTTCAACAATTTTATACAGTTTGTCTGATAAACGGATGCGGAATGGCAATTTAATCGTGCAATTATCGCCGCGGGTGGCTTTTTCGGAAGCAGCTTCATTGACAAACATTTCTTCAATGGTCATTTCCTGCGCTCCTGTTGTTGGTCCCGTTATCAATATCGTATCTCCTTTTTTAATATCGTATGCTTCTATTTTGAATTCTCCGATGCCAGCTTTCTGATAAAAACGCGTTCCTTTACCGATATATACTTTTTTCTGTGTGGCATTGGATCCCGGGTTATCACTCCATTCTCCTAATTTTTGTCCTAAATAATAGCCGGACCAGAAGCCTCTGTTGTAAACGGTATTCAGCGCCTCCATCCATTCCGAAACCTTTTCTTTCGAATACGACTGGTCGTAATAAGCATCTATCGCTTCGCGGTACGTTTTGATTACCGTTGCCACATATTCGGGCGCTCTGCCTCTTCCTTCAATTTTCAATACCTGAATTCCGGAATCAATTACCTGATCCAGAAAATCAATCGTACACAAATCTTTTGGAGACATCATGTATTCGTTATCGATTTCAATTTCAAATCCCGATTCCTGGTCGATAACCGTATATTTTTTCCGGCAGTTTTGCTTACAGGCACCTCTGTTTGCCGAGGAGTTGTGCGAATGCAGGCTCAGGTAGCATTTCCCGGACACTGCCATACACAAAGCACCATGCCCGAATATCTCGATTTCAACAAGATTCCCGGAAGGTCCTTTTATCTCTTCTTTTACGATTTGATCGGTAATTTTTTTAACCTGACGCAGGCTCAGTTCTCTTGACAAAACCATTGTATCGGCAAAAAGGCTGTAAAATTTTACCGTTTCAATATTGGTCACATTTAATTGTGTCGAGATGTGCACTTCTATTCCCAATGCTCTGGCGGAAGCAATCACGGCCTGATCGGAGGCAATTACCGCGGTTATATTGGCCGCTTTTGCTTTGGTTAGCAAGGTTTTCATAACCGACAGGTCATGGTCGTAAATAATTGTATTCAGGGTAAGATAGGTTCTTACTTTTTTTTCTTCACAGCGTTTTGCTATTTCAGGCAGGTCGTCCATTGTAAAGTTAATGGAAGCCCGGGCTCTCATGTTCAATTGCTCTACACCGAAATAAACCGAATCAGCACCATTATCCAAAGCAGCCTGAAGCGACTCAAAGTTCCCGGCGGGAGCCATGAGTTCAATCTTTCCAGATGTTGTCATACTACTTAGTTTATGATTTTAAACAACTTATCAGACAAGCGGATTCGGAACGGCAGGTTAAACGTTACTTTATCTCCTTTTGCTGCCGTATCGGACACTGTTCCGTTTACCATCATTTCGGTTACGGTGATCTTTTGTTCTCCGGTTGTTGGTCCGGAAATAATGATCTTATCCCCTACTTTCAGTACATCGTTTTCAAGCAGAAACTGCCCTACCTGTGCTTTCGGATAATAATGTTCTCCTTTACCGATAAGTACTTTTTTAACCGCTATTCGTTGCCGGATGGTTTTTGGTTTTTCGGCAACCGCTAACGGCTGATCGGATAAAAGTCCTGAATTTTTAAATTTCAGTGCTTCCGATTTTCCTTTTTTAAATATTTTGTTGCCGTTTTTAACCCCGCGACGCAATTTTACCTGCTCCGCTAAAGTCATGTGTATAATTTCCTGACATTCGGAAGAACAGCAGTTTTCCATTGCGTTTTTACATTCGTCACATTGAATAAACAATAAATGACAGCCTTCGTTCGCGCAATTTGTATGATTATCACAAGGCTTACCGCATTGGTGACATTGTGAAACGATATCGTCGGTGATTCTTTCTCCCAAACGGTGGTCAAAAACAAAGTTTTTACCAATGAATTTGCTTTCCAGTCCTTCGGCTTTTACCTGACGGGTATATTCGATAATCCCGCCTTCCAGCTGGTACACGTTTTTAAATCCTTTGTGACGGAAAAAGGCACTTGCTTTTTCGCAACGGATGCCTCCGGTACAATACATCAACAGGTTTTTTTCTTCTTTATATTGCGACAGCTGCTCCTCTATAACAGGTAGTGATTCTCTAAACGTATCCACATCGGGTGTAACGGCTCCTTTAAAATGCCCGATTTCACTTTCATAGTGATTTCTGAAATCTACCACGATGGTATTCGGATCTTCCAGTAAATCATTAAACTCTTTTGCTTTTAAGTGAATTCCCTTATTGGTAACATCAAAGGTATTATCGTCCAAACCATCGGCTACAATTTTATGACGCACTTTAACGGTCAGCTTCAAAAAGGAGTGATCATCGTGTTCTACGGCAACATTCAAACGAATGCCTTTCATAAAGTCATAGGCTTCGATAGTGTCTTTAAATGCGTAGAAAAAATCTGCCGGAACAGACAATTGTGCGTTGATTCCTTCGTGGGCTACATAAATACGGCCTAAAACCTCTAACGGGTTCCACGCTAAGAATAAATCGTCTCTGAATTTTTTGGGATCTTCAATGTTGGCATACGCATAGAAAGACAAAGTAAGTCTTTGCTTGCCCGCTTCATCAATCAGCTGGGCTCTTTCTTCTGCGCTTAAGGTGTTATACAGTTGCATGCTATAAACGTTTAAGTGAGCAATATGTTAGGAACTCTAAATGGAAGAATTCGGGTGCAAAGATATAAAAAATCATTTGCTATTCAAAAACAGGCTGCTGCAATATTTTTATGCTGTTTTGTTTTCAGTATCACGGTTTTATTAGGAAAAACACCGTGTTGCCATTAGTATTTCCAAGTGTTGATAAGATGTTATTTGAAACTTAAAAAAAAGCGCTATTTTTACAGAAAATAAGAGCCAAATTTTAAGACAAAGAAAGATGAGTGCAGACAAAGAAGCGAAATTAAAGGCGTTACAATTAACGCTGGACAAATTAGATAAAACCTACGGAAAAGGAACCGTAATGAAACTTGGAGACAGCGCAGTAGAAGAAGTGGAAGCCATTCCTTCCGGATCTTTAGGTGTTGACTTGGCTTTGGGTGTAAACGGATATCCTCGTGGCAGAATCATAGAAATTTACGGACCGGAATCGTCTGGTAAGACCACTTTAACCCTGCATGCAATTGCAGAAGCTCAAAAAGCGGGCGGAATCGCTGCTTTTATTGATGCGGAGCATGCTTTTGATCGTTTTTATGCTCAAAAACTGGGTATTGATATTGACAATCTTATTATTTCACAACCGGATAACGGGGAACAGGCTTTGGAAATTGCCGAAAACCTTATCCGTTCCGGAGCTATTGATATTGTAGTTATTGACTCTGTTGCTGCTTTAACGCCGAAAAGCGAGATTGAAGGAGAAATGGGTGATTCTAAAATGGGATTACATGCCCGTTTAATGTCACAGGCTTTGCGTAAATTAACAGCTACAATCAGCAAAACCAACTGTACCGTTTTCTTCATCAACCAGCTGCGTGAAAAAATTGGGGTTATGTTTGGTAACCCGGAAACAACTACCGGTGGTAACGCTCTGAAGTTCTATGCTTCCGTTCGTCTGGACATCCGTAAATCGTCACAGATTAAAGACGGTGAGAACGTTATCGGAAACAGAACAAAAGTGAAGGTTGTTAAAAATAAAGTAGCACCGCCTTTCCGTACTGCCGAGTTTGACATTATGTATGGTGAAGGTGTTTCCAAAGTGGGTGAAATCCTGGATTTAGCCGTAGACTTTGAAATCATCAAAAAAAGCGGTTCCTGGTTTAGCTATGGCGATACCAAATTAGGACAGGGACGTGATGCCGTTAAATCATTAATTAAAGACAATCCGGAATTAATGGATGAATTAGAGGCAAAAATTAAAGAACTGATCAAACAAAAAGAATCATAAAATAAAAAAACCCGAAAATTTTCGGGTTTTTTTATTTTATGACGCAACCTTTTTTATTTTCGTATATCTAACTATAAAACGACTGAAAGTAATCTGAAATGAAAAAAATATTTGCCCTGTTTTTTTTTATTACATTTTTGAATGCGTGTTCTTCCGATTCTGATATAGAAAACACCTCTTTTGAGTTATTGCCTATACAGGATGTACAGTTACCGGACACGTTTAAAGCAGGTGTGCAAACAGTAATATATCTAAAATATAAACGACCTACTAACTGCCATTCATTTAATGGTATTTATTATGAAAAAAACGGCAACACAATTACTATGGCGATAGATGCCCTATACCAGCACCTTAGTAATTGCGAAGCTGTAAATGAGAATCCGTTTGAAGTTAGTTATCCATTATTTATCAAAACTTCCGGAGCGCATGTTTTACGATTTTGGCAAGGAAAAAATGCCCAGGGTGAAGATCAATTTTTAGTCCGGGAGATAGATGTACAAGAATAAAAAATAATTCGTTTGAGTGTCGAGCAAATCATATACGATTGTAAAAACAACGACCGCAAAGCACAGGAGCAGCTCTACAAGCTATTATCTCCAAAGCTTTTTGCCGTCTGTTTGAAGTATTCTCGTAATTATGCCGAAGCAGAAGACAACTTACAGGATGGTTTTATTTTACTGTTTAAAAAAATTGAACAATATCAATTTAGAGGTTCTTTTGAAGGTTGGGCGAAACGATTGATGATTAATAATATTCTTCAGAAATACCGCAATCAGGGTGTTTATGAATTAGTGAATGACAATATTATTGATAACAATCCAACGGTGGATTTTGACGATGAAGATGTATCCCTCGATTATCTCATCAGCATTATCCAGGAATTACCGGATCGGTACCGACTGGTGTTCAACCTGTATGTAATGGATGATTATTCGCATAAGGAAATCGCCGAAATGCTGAACATTACAATAGGAACATCAAAATCAAATCTGGCAAGAGCCCGAATGATTTTAAAAGAAAAAATTGAAATACAACAACACAACAGAAAAGTATCCTCAACACAATGAGTGAAAGAAAAAACATAGATCGCCTTTTCCAGGAAAAGTTTAAGGACTTTGAAGCAGTTCCTCCTAAAAACATGTGGGGAAATATTCAGGCCGAACTGGACGGGGAAAAGAAAAAACGAAAGTTTATTGCTCCTTTCTGGCTGAGACTTTCCGGAATTGCTGCTGTTTTCCTTTTAGGTTTTTTAACGGCAACCTATTTCCTGTCTAATCCCGGCAAGCCGCAAAACAGCCCCGTGGTTAATTCGGACGAAAGCAATAAGAATGCTAACGGTTCCGAAACCGGAAATAAACAAAACAGCCTGATTGACCGCGATCATCAAATCAACACAACAGCAGAAGAGGCTTTAGTTGAAGAAAATGCTGCAAAAAACAGCATTGTAAATAAAAACAATACGAATACAATCGTAAACCGTTCCCATACAGAGAACAATAATTATTCTGCGAAAAAAGGAAGCAGTAACCGCGTTATTGCCAACCGAAAAAACCGCACTAAAAAACAATCCGGGAATTATATTGCAGGAAACAACAAGAATGGCTTTTATGCAACGGATTTTGACAAGCGTCTGACCGATAAAGAGAATGACAACGACGGCAGTTCTAAAAATTCCGGCAAAACAAGACCTTTTAATTTTCATAAGAAAAACAATATTGCAAACTATATCATTATCCCTGAAAAGGATAGTACCCAGACAGAAATCGCTGCTGAAACCGAAAATGTTTTAGACAAGGTTCAAAAGGAGAAATTGCTGGCTGAGACTAAAAAAATTAAAGAAAAAGAAGTTAAAAAATCCAAATGGGCAATCAGCTCTACGGTTACACCAATATTCTTTCGTTCCACATCAAACGGTTCTCCTATAGACAACCAGTTTGCATCGAATACCAAAGATTATGAAAACACCATGAGTTACGGTCTTGGACTTCGTTATGAACTGAACGACAAACTGACCTTGCGCACCGGTATTAACCGCCTGGCATTTGAATACAACACGAATAATATTGTGTATTATGAAAGCGCTAATGCAAACGGATTACAAAATGTATCCCGCAATAACAGCGGCGCTAATATCCAGATACAAAATAAAAACGGTGGTCTGACAACAGATCCAAACAGCGGAATTGTAGAAAA
Organism: Flavobacterium inviolabile; assembly: GCF_013389455.1. Lineage (NCBI taxonomy): Bacteria > Pseudomonadati > Bacteroidota > Flavobacteriia > Flavobacteriales > Flavobacteriaceae > Flavobacterium > Flavobacterium inviolabile. The sequence goes on from NZ_CP058278.1 coordinate 714,195, forward strand.
AATGAATTCCGGAACGTTAAATCAGAAAATGGGTTATATCGAAGTTCCGATGGAATTATCATACAAACTGATCGACAATCGATTCGGTATCGAATTAATCGGTGGTTTCAGTACCCTATTTTTAAATCAGAATAAAATTGATCTGGTGTCTTCTGAGTTAAACACGACTATTGGAGAGGCAAACAATTTAAATGATGTACATCTTAGCAGCAACATAGGTGTAGGTGTTAAATACCGCTTCCTGAAATCTTTTGAAGCCAATTTTGAACCTACCTTTAAATATCAACTGAACATGTTCAGTAGTGACGCCGGAAATTTCAAACCCTATCTTTTTGGTTTGTACACCGGAGTTAGTTATAGATTTTAAGCTTTTTAGTTAGTTAGCTTGAATTTTAGTTAAGTTGAAAAAGCACTCTTTTGGGTTAGAGTGCTTTTTTGTTTTTATCAAATTCCAGTAATTGGTTCAGGATTATGGTTCTCACTTCATCCTTCACTTCCTTTTTATTGTCCTGTGTTTTTCCGACTGTAGCAACCGGTTTGTGAATTTTTATTCTCATTTTCCCCGGACTTCCGCTAAAAAACGTAAAAGAAAAACGCTCCTTTACATCTCCAAACGACATTGGAACAATCGGGATCTGATGTTCGATAGCCAGTCTGAAAGCACCGTCTTTAAACTCATCCAGCAGTATGCTTTCATTATCCGGAACACCTCCTTCAGGAAAAATACAAATACTAAGCCCCTGCTCCAATCGTTTTTGTGCCCGTTTAAAAACTTCAAAACGGCTTTTAGAACTGCTTCTGTCTACCAATATACAGGTGCGTTTGTAGAAAAATCCGAATATCGGCAGTTTTGCCAGTTCTTTTTTACCCACAAACACAAACGGATTGTCTTTAACCAGCATCAGCATCAGCATGATGTCAATCATCGAAGTATGATTGGCAACCAGCATATAACTTTTTCCTTTTTCCAGTACATCTTCTCTTTCTACCTTATAATAGAAGCCCATTCCGTAGAAAATAATTTTAGCCCACAGTCTTGCCAGAACAAAAAACTGGGGATATGTTTTTTCCGATAAAATGGAAAGGAACAAAAGCGGAAATAAAACGATGATCGGCACAGTGACCAAAACATAAAACCAGATTCGCCAAAGTGTCCAAAAAAGGATTTTTAAAATTTTCATTCTTTTAAGTTGTTGTACGCATTTATATTCCGCTTCAAACGGCTCCTTCTTCTTCAAGTTATCAAAAGTAAGAATTCGTCCAAAACTTTTTACCAAAACCGTTACCTTTGCAAAAAATAATTTTAAACAATGGCAAAAATCTTAACCGGTGTTCAAAGTACAGGAACGCCACACTTAGGAAACTTGCTCGGTGCTATTTTACCGGCTATCGAAATGGCCAACAAGCCCGAGAACGAATCTTTTCTTTTTATTGCCGATTTACATTCGGCTACACAAATAAAAGATGGTAAAACGTTACGTGATAACACCTATAGTGTTGCAGCAACCTGGCTTGCCTGTGGTTTAGATATTACTAAAATTACGTTCTACCGTCAGTCCGATGTTCCGCAAACAACGGAGCTATCCTGGTATTTGAGCTGTTTTTTCCCTTTTCAGCGTTTAACACTGGCCCATTCTTTCAAAGATAAAGCCGATCGTTTAGACGATGTGAATGCCGGGTTGTTCACTTATCCGATGCTGATGGCTGCCGACATTCTATTGTATGACGCCGAATTTGTACCGGTTGGAAAAGACCAACTGCAGCACCTTGAAATTACACGTGATGTTGCCTCCCGTTTTAACCACCAGATGGGAGAAACGTTTGTATTGCCGGAAGCAAAAATTGAAGAACACATTATGATCATTCCGGGAACTGATGGCGAAAAAATGAGCAAGTCCCGCAATAATTTCATCAATATCTTTTTAGACGATAAAGCACTTCGCAAACAGGTTATGAGTATTGAAACGGACAGCACTCCGCTGGAGGCTCCTAAAAATCCGGATACCTGTAATGCTTTTGCTATCTATAAATTATTGGCTACTCCGGAACAAACGGAAGCAATGCGCGCTAATTATTTAGGCGGAAATTATGGCTATGGCCATGCCAAACAGGCCTTATTTGAATTAATCACAGAAAAATTCAAAACCGAAAGAGAACGTTACCATTACTATATGAACAATTTACCGGAAGTAGATGCTTTATTAAAAAAAGGCGCTGCAAAAGCCGGGACTATTGCCGATGGTGTTTTGAAAAGAGTCCGTGAAAAATTAGGATACGAATAATATAAAAGAGAGGTGTGATTCACCTCTCTTTCTATTTTAAGCCTTATTTCAAATCGCTTCAAACAGTTTTCCGGGTAACGGCCGTATAACACCTTTTAATTCCATCGTGATCAGCATTCCTGAAAGTTTATAAACCGGCATACCGCATTCCAGCGCAATACTGTCTAAAAGTGTCTTTCCGTTTTGCTGTAAAAAGTTGTATATCAAATGTTCGTCCGGTTCCAGGTTTACAAAAAGCTGTTTTTGTACGGGTGTTTTGGGTTTTGCGGTTACTTCCCAGTTGAGCAGGTAAATCAAATCGGCGGCCGATGTCAGCAAATTTGCCCGCTGTGTTTTAATGAGCCTGTTGCATCCGGAGCTGTAGCGGTCTGTTGTTCGTCCGGGAATTGCAAAAACATCCCTGTTATAATCGTTTGCCATCATAGCCGTAATCATAGAACCGCCTTTTTCTGCACTTTCAATTACAATGGTCGCTTCCGATATTCCGGCGACAATGCGGTTTCTTCTCACAAAATTTTCCCGATCCGGATTTGAAGAACTCCAGAACTCCGTGACAAAACCGCCATTTTCCAGTACTGAAGCCGTATATTTCTGGTGTGCTTTCGGGTAGACCTGATTTAATCCATGGCCTAAAACAGCCACTGTCTGGAGATTGTTCTCAATGGCCGATAATTGTGCCGTGATATCCGTGCCATAGGCAAACCCGCTCACAATAACCGGGCATAATGGTGCTAAGTCCGTAATCAGTTTCCGGCAACATTCCACTCCGTAACCCGAAATTTGCCGTGTCCCGACGATACTGATAATTTTGGATTGCTGCCAGTTGATCTTTCCGGACTGAAACAACAATACCGGACCGTCCACGCAATGCTGCAGGCGCTGCGGATATGTTTCTTCCTGATAATACATCACCCGGATGGCATTCTTTTGAATAAACTTCATTTCCGTTTCGGCCAGTTCAAATATCTTTTTGTCCTGCAATTTCCGGAAAACGATTTCCCCGATTCCGTCTATCGCCAGAAGTTCCTGTTTTTTCGCAGTAAATATTTCCCGGGCGGTGCAGCAATGCTGCAACAGTTTTTTAGCGAGTATATCCCCGACTCCTTCAACTTTTAAAAGCGCTAATGTGTAAAATAAATCCGATTCGTTCATGGCGTATAGTTTAAATAATAGCTAAAAGATACAGGATTACCTGCTAATTATCAACTTATTCGCTACTAAAAAGCATCCTCCTTTCTCCGGTTACGGAAACAAGGTTCCTGCAAAACTTTAAAAGAGGTTCAAACCCTTAAAAAAAGTAACAGATTCAATTTCAGATGTTTACAACTATAACCGGAATTGTTAATAACATTTGTTGATAAAATTTGGGATTCGGTCTTGAATAATTAAATTTGTAGATATGAAGATAGAAAACTACATCTCGGCTTTGTTATATCGTTATCAATGCGTTACCGTTCCTGGGTTCGGTGCATTTTTAACCGCAATTCAATCGGCACAACTGAATGGAAGTACAAATACGTTCTATCCTCCTAAAAAGTTGGTGTCTTTTAATCCGCATTTAAAGAATAATGATGGACTGCTTGCTAATCATATCGCTTTGCAGGAAAAAATTTCCTATGATGATGCCGTAATCGCGGTTCAGCATGAGGTAAACCTGTGGATTGAAAAATTACAGCGAAAAGAGTCTTTACAATTGCTGAATATTGGTGAAATTTCTGTGAATTCCGAATGGAACTGGGTTTTTGAACCGATTACTTCGGTGAACTATCTTGCCGATTCTTTCGGTTTGAGTTCAATAGTTTCTCCGGCAGTAAAAAGAGAAGTTTTAAAAGCACAGGTTGAAGCACTGGAAGAAAAAGCTCCGATTGTTTTCACACCGGAAAGAAAAAGAGATTATTCCTTCCTTAAATATGCCGCTATTTTTGTGGTATCACTGGGTGTTGGCGGAGCGGCTTACAAATCTTATTATGACCAGCAGATCACCAGCAAGAATGTTTTAGTGGCAAAAGCGGTTCAGGAAAAAGTACAGGATAAAATCCAACAGGCTACTTTTTTTATTGAAAGCCCTTTACCTCCTGTAACGTTAAACATTAAGGAAACCAAAACAAAAGTCGTTAAGCCTTACCATATCATGGCCGGTGCTTTTCGAAGTGAAGCCAATGCAGAACGCATTTTCAAAGAGCTGCAATCGTTAGGTTTTGAACCGGTTCGTCTGGAAAGAAACACTTTTGGATTGTATCCGGTTTTATACGGCAGTTTCACTTCTTATGCCGAAGCACAAACCAAACTGAAAGAAATTCATAAAAATCACAATAAAGAGGCCTGGGTACTTATCAAGGAGCTTTAAAATTATCAAATCCCGAAAAATTCGGGATTTTTTTATGCTTCTATTGCTATCTTTGCAAGAAAAAAAGATGCAAGAGAAATTCCCTTCAGATTCTATTACTATATTAACCGACCTTGTTTTACCGGGTGAGACAAATCCGCTAAACAATCTCTTTGGTGGTGAGTTATTAGCGCGTATGGATCGTGCTGCCAGTATCACAGCCAGAAGACATTCCAGAAGGGTATGCGTTACGGCTTCTGTTAATCACGTAGCTTTTAACCGTGCTATTCCTTTGGGAAGTGTTGTAACGGTTGAATCGAAGGTGTCCCGTACGTTTAAAACGTCTATGGAAATTTTTATTGACGTATGGATTGAAGACCGTGAATCCGGAATTAAAAACAAAGCAAACGAAGCTATTTATACTTTTGTAGCGGTAGACGAAACCGGACGCCCGGTGGAAGTTCCGGCTATTGTTCCGCAAACGGAAGAAGAGAAAAAACGTTTTGAAGCAGCGTTGAGAAGAAAGCAGTTGAGCCTGGTACTTGCCGGCAAAATGAAACCGCACGAAGCAACAGAATTAAAAGCTTTATTCATGCAGGAATAAGGTTTCACCGAAAATAAAAAAGCCACTAATAATTTAGTGGCTTTTTTATTGTAATTACATATTGGCTAACCAGCTCTGCGGGTTCAGCGTAGTTGTATTTTGTGAAATCAGGAATTTCAATACTGCTCTTCCGGAGGAATTGGTGTGTATCTCTCCGATACTTTGCTTAATCGATACTTTATCGCCTTTTCCAACAAAGACTTTACTTAAATTCAGGTAAACGGTCACATAATCACCATGCTGGATAAACACGGCACGGTTGTTTGCCGAAATAACCTGTACCTGTAATACTTCCCCGCCAAATACCGCTCTGGCATTGGTTCCCGGTTCTGTACTGATTTCCACACCACTGTTGTGAACAATCAGGCTTTTATGGATTGGGTGCGGCTGGTCGCCAAAACCTAAGGAAACAAATCCTTTTTCTACCGGCCATGGCAATCTTCCTTTGTTGGCTCTGAAATTATCTGCCAATGCTTTTCCTTCCGGAGTCAGATAGAATTTTGTTGTGGATTCTGCGGCGGCAGTTGTTGCCGGTTCTGCTTTTTCCACTTTCTTACCGGCCGCTTTATTTCTGGCGGCTAAAGCCGCAGCAGCTTCTCTTGCTTTTCTGTTGGCTTCGGCAATGGCTTCACGGATTAAACGCTGAATCTGTCTGTCGATTGCTCTGGACTCTTCTTGTTTTTTCTTAATATCACCGGCTAATTTCTTCTTATCCTTCTGGATAACTTTCATTAATTTTTCCTGTTCGGATTTGTCTTCTTCCAGTGCTTTCTTCTCTTTTTCACTTTCTACCAGAAGTTTTTGTTTTACTTTTTTCTTCGATTCCAAAACAGTGGTCGCATCCTGCAATTGAAGCGATTTGTTTTTAATCTCAACGCCCTGCATTTTTCTAAAGCTGGCATATTGCTTCATATACTGAACGCGTTTGTATGCCTGCAGGAAATTTTCGGAAGAAAGTACAAACATAATACGGCTTTGCTCCGAACGGCTTTTATATGATTTTACAATCATCTTGGCATAGTCTTCTTTCAGAACCGTTAGCTCTCTTCCCAGTTTGTTTATCTCTAATTGTTTCAGATAAATATCATCCGTCAGCAATCGGGTTTGTTTTTGAGTGGTATTGATCAGTTTTTCACTCAGCTTGATTTTTGTTGTTTGCTGGGAAATTTGCACCAATACTGATTTCTCCTTCTTCTTTTCAGATTGAAGGAGTTGCTGTACTTCTCTTATTTCTTTTTGAATCTGTGCTTTTCTTTCTTCAAGCTGACGTTGTTTGTCTTCAGTTTGCGACCAGGAAGCAATTGACAGGAAAATAAAAAATAGGCTAAAGAGCTTTTTGTACATTGTTCTTTTTTTTGACAAAATTAATCAATAAATATTTGTTCGTATCCTTCCGGAATATTGTATGGGAAGCTTAGCTTTTCATCGAAGCTGATGGAATTATAATCGACTTCGATTCTGACATTTCCTTTCTGAAAAGCCTCAATAATCATGTTTAAAGGCAGCGTTGCCTTATCATAGGCTTTATAGGCCGGATAACTGACTTCCAGAGAGCGCATCGGATCTTTTTGTGAAATGACCTGATCTTTTAATAAAAAGTTGGCCCCTTCAAACAAAAATTCTTTGGTGATGTTAGCATTCGCTTTGCTTTTCAGCTTATATTTTTCGTTTTCAATAGAAACGTTATAGTTTGTTTTCGTCAGGTCGTCCATTGCCTGGCCTAAAAGAATGTTCTGTACTTTTTTAAAATCCAGATCGGTTCCCAGCCATCTGCTCAACATGGTATAATCGCCGTCAAAAAAACGGCCGTCTTTACTGTAATAGCTCACGCGCGTTGGCGTAATCAGGGCTTTCGCCAATGGAAAACCAAGAATACGGGCACTGACTAAAATAATCTCATCTTTTTTGATACGGATATCGCCATTAACCGAAAGGGATGTTTTATCATCCTTATAGCTTACGCTTGTTCTGATATTTGCCGTTTCAAAGTTGAACTTGTTACTGTAATGTCCCTGAATGATTTTTGAGGCTTCAATTTTTTCGGAAGCGCCCTGCTCTGCTACTGCAATTTGTTTTGACTTACAGGAAACTAAAAGTACCAGTCCGAAGAGGATTATTATTTTTTTCATTATTTTTTTTGTTTTAGCAATTGATTGGCTTTGATAAAATATGCTTCTTTTTTCTTTTCATCGCCTAAACCGTGGTAGGCTTCTCCAAGCTGAATGTTCATATTGATCTCCAAAGCCCTATCTTCTACTACAAAATCCATTCCTGACTGTAATAAATCGATGGCTTTTTTATAATTTTTTAGCTGATTTTGCGCCATCCCTGCAAAAAAGTACAATTTTGCATGCGTGGGAAACAAATCCAGATAGTTTAATGCTTTTTTACTGACTATATCATACTGCTCACTTTCTGAGTAAGCCTGCAATAACAATTCTATCGTACTGATATCATCCTTTTTGTTTTCCAGACTTTTCTCGAAGAAGACAATGGCATCTTCGTTTTTCTTTTTCTCAAGGAAAAAGATTCCGATTTCTTTAGGCACATCCACATTCGGATCCCCTGTAAAATAATCGACAGCCTGCTGTAATTCTTTTTTATACGAATTTGTGTTGTTTGAAAAAATCAGGAATTCGTTCAGCACGCGGTGTTTGATCTTCGCATCGATTTTTTTGCTTTTCAGCACCTGGAACATTGCATCGGCAGCTTTCTGCGGTTCTTTATTGTTCAGGTTAAATTTAAAAAGACTCACCTGCGCCCAATCGGAAGTAGGGATTGCTTTTTCCAGTTTTTTAGCCACTTCCAGCGCCTTCTCTTCCTGGTTGCTTTCCGAATACAGATAGATCAGCTGTATATAGTTGTTTTCGTCATTCGGATTTTTCTTAATCGCCTGTTCTAATGTTTCCTTTTCCGGTTTTTTGAATTTCGAATCGCTTAAAATTTGCAGCTTGTACATTTCCAGCGTCGGGGTTAGTCCTGTAGTCACATCCATTTCGTTAATGAGTGCCAATGCTTTGTCAAATTGCTGTGTGTACATGTACAGCGACACCAGATCGTCCTGGAACTTTTTGTCGAATTCAATTAATTTTTCAACAACCGGTATGGAGCGGTTAAAGTCTTTTGTTTCATAGTACACATCATACAATCCGTTCCAATACCAACGTTCTTTCGGATTTAAGGTTATGGCTCTCTGAAATTCTTTTTCCGCTTCCGGATAGTTTTTTTGGAACAGGTAATTTTTCCCTAATTCATGATGAATAACCGGATTGTCCGGCTGGTTTTTCAGACATTTAAAAAGCGATTCGATCGCCTTATCATAATTTTCAATCCCTTTTTGCTTTAACGATTCATAGAAATTATTCTGAAATTCATCGTTTTCCAAAGCAATAGCATCAGGCTCCTGTTGTGCCACTGCAGGGAGCGGCACAGCCAAAAAGCCTAATAAGGTGAACGCTATGAGCTGTCTTTTTATATTCATTTTATTCTAAAACGGAATAATCGCCTATACTGATCGCAGTAAACTTCCCGTCGAATGCCGCATGATTTCCAATCATGGCATTGTCTAAGACTGCGTTTTTAATATGTGCATGGGTTTGTACCAGGCTGTTTTTGATGGTGCTGTCCGTAACATGTGTTCCGTTGCCCAAAGAAACGTTTGGTCCTACCGTAGCATTGCATATCACAACATCATCACCAATAAAACAAGGCGGGATGATTGTTGCATTTTCTAATTTCACTTTTTCGGAAACCAGGTGTACGCCATCCTGATGTAAAAAATTCAGCATACGGGAGTTTGTTTCAACCGTTACATTTTTATTTCCGCAGTCCATCCACTCTTCCACTTTACCGGGAACAAATTTCATTCCTTTCAGCTTCATGTTTTCCAATCCGTCAGTAAGCTGGTATTCGCCTCCTTTTACAATGTTGTTATCTAGCAGGAACTGTAATTCGGATCTTAATGTTTCCCCGCTTTTAAAGTAGTAGATACCAATGATGGCCAAATCGGAAACAAATTCCTTCGGCTTTTCAACGAAGTCTACAATCTGGTTGTTACCATCCAGTTGTACCACTCCAAAAGCGCTCGGATCTTCTACCTGTTTTACCCAGATAACGCTGTCTGCTGTAGTGTCTAATGTAAAATCGGCTCTGAAAAGCGTATCGGCATAAGCCACGACAACCGGTCCCGACATACTTTCTTTAGCACACATAATTGCGTGAGCGGTTCCCAAAGGTTCGTGCTGATAATATATTGTTCCTTTTGCACCTAACTTTTCTGCAATAGCAATTAATTCGCCCGGTACTTTATCGCCAAAATCTTTGTGAATGATAAATGCTATTTCTTCAATTTCCTGATTGATTACTCCGGCAATATCTTCTACAAGACGGTGAACAATAGGTTTTCCTGCAATTGGAATTAACGGTTTCGGTACGGTTAAAGTATGTGGGCGAAGACGTGATCCGCGTCCTGCCATTGGGACAATTATTCTCATTGATTGATTAATGTTTAAACAATGAATGTGTCTTGAAAGTGCACATTCGTTTTACTTTATAATTAGTAACGGCTTTTTTTAAATTATAGTCTATTTTACTCCTGTACTTCCGAAACCTCCTTCGCCACGGGCTGTTTCCGAAAGTTCAACCACTTCCTGCCATTCTGCTCTTTCATGTCTGGCAATTACCAGCTGTGCAATGCGCTCTCCGTTTTCAACAACAAATGGTTCGTTTGATAAATTTACTAAAATGACTCCTATTTCTCCTCTGTAATCGGCATCAACAGTACCCGGGCTGTTCAAAACCGTCACCCCTTTTTTAAATGCCAGTCCGCTTCTTGGTCGTACCTGTGCTTCAAATCCTATGGGTAATTCTATAAAAAGTCCGGTTTTTACCAGAGCTCTTTCCAAAGGCTGTAACGTGATTGGTGCTTCAATATTGGCTCTTAAGTCCATTCCTGCAGAGGCATTAGTTTCATATTCCGGTAATGCGTGTGCTGATTTGTTGATAATTTTTATTGTCATTATATAGTAATTTTCCTGAATCAGGATTGTATTTGAAACGATGTTTAAAAATAAAAAAAAATATGCAATTTATCTCTTTATCAGTCGGAGTATCGTCTGTTTTTCATTTCGATAAATAAAGTATCCGAAAATTAAGATCGCCAGTACACCAAAAATATAATTATGGAGACTTGGTACATAAAAAGATAGTCCTGCTAATAGTGTGGATACCGATAAGTATCCTATAATTCTTTTCTTATCGTAAGGAATCGGATAATATTTGTTTCCCATAAAATACGAAATCGCCATCATGGTGCCATAGGCTGCCAGTGTTGCAATGGCCGATCCCATGTAGCTGTACACCGGAATTAACAGGTAATTCAAGACCAGTGTTACCACCGCTCCGACAATGGAAATATAAGCACCCACTTTTGTCCGGTCAATTAATTTATACCAAACAGAAAGGCTGGTATAGATTCCCAGGAAGAAGTTTGCTAAAATGATGAGCGGTACCACTTTCATGGCTTCCCAATAGGTACTGTTCGGTACCAGTATTACTTTTAAGATATCGGCAAAAACGACTACACACAACAGGATCATCGATCCGAAAATCACAAAATATTTGGTAACCACGGCATAGGTTTGCGGTGCATCTTTTTTATCGGCATGATTAAAGAAGAACGGTTCGATTCCCAGCGTATAAGCCGTCCGGAAAAGTACCATAAACAATCCCAGTTTATAACAGGCCGAATAAGCGCCTACTTCTGCTTTCGCAATATTCTGCGGCAGCAATTTCCCTAAAAGGATCTTGTCAAAATGTTCATTGATCCCGAACGCCAGACCGGCAAAAAGTATCGGCAGTCCGTAGTTCATCATGTTTTTCCATAACGGTACATTGAAATGCCATTTTAGGCGGAAATAGTCCGGAAGGAATACTAACAGTGTTGCCAGACTGGCAATCAGGTTGGCAATAAAGATATAGCCCACCTGGTAGTCGTGAACATAAAAACTGCTTATGAATCCATCCGGGTCTGCTTTTGCGATTTTGGGAAGGAATACCAGGAAAAAGATATTTAATCCAACGTTAATCGTAACGTTGCAGATTTTTATAACGGCATATTTTATAGGTCTTTGAAAAGCCCGGAGTTTCGAAAACGGTATTACCACCAGAGCATCCAGAACCAATATCCATACGGCATAGGTTACATATTGTGTTTCCACATCGGCCCATTCGGCCAGCGTACTTCGAAATAACAGTGCCATAGCCAGGAACAGCATGGAGGTCCAGAATAATGAAATCGTGGTTGTTTCGATCACACTTTTCTTATCTTCCTCTTTGTTATAGAACCGGAAAAAAGCAGTTTCCATTCCATAGGAAAGGATAACGTTAAAGAAAACCATCCATGATAAAACGATGGTTACATTCCCGTAATCGCTCTTTGGCATTAAATCCGTGTGAAGCCTAACCAATAAAAAGCTAAGCATTCTTGGCAGCACGGTAGCCACTCCATAAATAAAAGTTTGTTTGAAAAGATTTTTATATAAACCCAAAATATTTGCTTTGACTAATGACGAACAAAAATAGTTAATTCTTTTCGTTTATTTATCGCAGCGTTTTGCATTGCTAACACTATTTGCATCAATTTATGATCCGAATTTATTTCTACACAGAAAAATCAGCTTTTAAGTATATTTGTCCTATATCTGATTTGAAATGAAAGAAAAATTACAGCTACTTTTTTGTTCTTTAATGACTTGCCTTACCTATTCACAGCAACAACCGGTAACCAAAAAAATCCCAACAACAATTTCGAAACACGGCATTACTTTTACCGACAATTACAGCTGGCTTGAGAAAATGCGGTCTGATGAAGTGACTAACTGGGTCGATGCTCAGAATAAAATTGTATCCGATCATTTCAAAACACTAAATAACACCGATTCTATTGCTGCTGTTATCAAAGAATACGACACCAAAACAACATATAAAATCCCGGAGAGAAAAGGGAAATATTTTTTCTCGCTCTACAGAAAAGAAGCTCATAAATCCGGTTATCTTTTTTATCGGAAAGATCTGAATGAAAAATCTGTTGAACTTGTCAATCCAAATACTATTTACGAAGATAAAAATGTTGCGATAACAAACTATTATCCTTCCAAAAGCTCTAAACTTCTCGCCTACAAAATAAATATTGACGGCAGTGACCGGCACGAAATCCGGTTTGTAGATTTGGATAAAAGGACAGCCCTTACGGACGATATAAAAAATGTAAAATTCTCCAATGTTTCCTGGAATAAGGATAATGGTATTTTTTATAAAAAGAACAGCAATAAGGAGCAATTTGCAAAAGATTCTACCTACCAGCTTTTTTACCACAAAATCGGAACCCTGCAAGAAAATGACGATCTGGTTTTTGACAGTTCAAAATCGGAAAGTGATTTTGACTTTTTTACGTCAAAAGACAAACTGTTTATTATCGAAACAAGTAAGGATGAAACTTTAAAAAACTATTATTATGCAGAATTAAATTATGATGTTTTTCAACCAAAAAAATTTATTGAAAACGATTCAACCGATTTTAAACTGCTATCCTCTGTAAATGACAGAATTTATTTTTCTTCAAAAAAATATAACTGGGGAGAGATCCGCTCATTCCCCATAGCGAACAGAAACGAAGAAACGGTTGTTGTACCGCAAATTTTCAATAACCTTCTGGTTAAATCATATTTTTATAATGATTACATCGTTTGCAGATACAAAACCACCGGGAAAAATTATTTTATCATCTATGATTATACCGGGAAATTCATCCGAAAAACAGACGCACCTAAAGGTATGGAGATTGATGTTACTGATTTTAACCCTAAAACCAAGGAACTATATTATGGTTTATACTCGTATATCCAGCCGTATCAGAATATAAAGCTAAATGTAGAAACAGGAACTGAAGAGCCATTTTATAGCGCCAGTAACCGCCCTAAGCCGACTCTTTTTCCCCTAAATCATTTTGAAATTATCACAACCACCTATAAAAGCAGGGATAATGTTGATATCCCCATTACCATTGTTGCTAAAAAAGGCATTCCGCTTGACGGAAATAATCCGACCTTATTAAAAGCCTATGGTGGTTTCGGAACAATATCTCCTTCATCCTATGATACCAGTTTGCTGTATTTTCTTGAAAAGGGTGGTGTATTTGCCTATGCTGAAATCAGAGGTGGCGGGGAAAAAGGGCTAAAATGGCATACCGATGGTAAAGGGCAGAAAAAGATAAATACGTTTAATGATTTTATTGATGCTGCCGAATACCTGATTAATAACAAATATACTTCACCAAACAGACTGGCCATAACCGGCGGATCCCAAGGCGGTTTATTGGTAGGTGTTGCCATGACCAAAAGACCTGAATTATTTAAAGTGGCCATACCTAATGTTGGCGTTTTTGACATGAATGAATTTAACAAATACACTGTTGGCAAATACCATTTAGATGAATATGGAGATCCTAATGTTTCGAGTGATTACAAAGCAATGATGGTATATTCTCCTTATCATAATATTAAAGAAAATATAAACTATCCTACAACCCTGATCATTACATCTGAAAATGACGACAGGGTTCCGCCGTTTCAATCTTATAAATTTGCTGCATTATTACAAAACAGAGCTGCTCAAAAGAATCCTGTGTATATTAAAACACTTAAAAAGGCTGGTCATGCCGGTAAAAACTTTAACTATGATGACCGGATTGAAGAAAAATCAGCGCTATACAGTTTCCTTTTATACCATTTGAATAAATAAAAAAGGCGGTTCTTATTTTAATAACCGCCTTTTTTTAGCTTCTTTAAAGCACCAAATCCGGGATATATATTCTTTTATTATCGAAATGCAGCTGCTTTAATAAAGCAAACTAAACACTTATTTACAGCAAAACCGAACCATTAAGCCATCCTTTTTAAGGATAAAAAGCCGGATCATTAGATTGATCCGGCTTTTTTATGTGCGTTATTATAGACAATATCTTTTATTAAAGGACGATTTCCCGATCATTTAACCGGTTCACTGTACTTCTTATTTCTTACTTCTTTTCTCTTATTTCTTTTCTCTTATTTCTTTTCTCTTATTTCTTTTCTCTTACTTCTTTTCTCTCACTTCCTCAAAACAAAAAACCCTATCCGTTATGGATAGGGTTTTCAAAAGAAAGGCGGCGACATACTCTCCCACAGGATTGCAGTACCATCTGCGCAGGCGGGCTTAACTTCTCTGTTCGGAATGGGAAGAGGTGAGCCCCGCCGCAATAACCACCTTAATAGGTACCATTGCTTTGAGCAAGGTTTCATTGAGTTTGATTTTTTAAACCAAATTCGAATGAACAATATCTTAACATACTGAGATAAAAATTATTTAATCTTAAAAGAAAGTTGCTTCCCCCACCGAAGCGGGGGAACCGCGTACATAAGCTTACGGGTTATTAGTACTACTCGACTATGACATTACTGCCTTTACATCTATAGCCTATCAACGTGGTCATCTTCCACGACCCTTAAAAGAAATCTCATCTTGTGGTGGGTTTCGCGCTTATATGCTTTCAGCGCTTATCCCTTCCAAACGTAGCTACTCTGCGGTGCTCCTGGCGGAACAACAGATACACCAGAGGTTTGTCCAACTCGGTCCTCTCGTACTAGAGTCAGATCCACTCAAATTTCTAACGCCCACAGTAGATAGAGACCGAACTGTCTCACGACGTTCTGAACCCAGCTCGCGTGCCACTTTAATGGGCGAACAGCCCAACCCTTGGGACCTTCTCCAGCCCCAGGATGTGACGAGCCGACATCGAGGTGCCAAACCCCCCCGTCGATATGAGCTCTTGGGGGAGATCAGCCTGTTATCCCCGGCGTACCTTTTATCCTTTGAGCGATGGCCCTTCCATGCGGAACCACCGGATCACTATGCTCTACTTTCGTACCTGATCGACCTGTATGTCTCTCAGTCAAGCTCCCTTATGCCATTGCACTCTACGCACGGTTACCAAGCGTGCTGAGGGAACCTTTAGAAGCCTCCGTTACTCTTTTGGAGGCGACCACCCCAGTCAAACTACCCACCAAGCAATGTCCCCCGCAACGCGGGGTTAGGCCTCAGATAAGCAAAGGGTGGTATTTCAACAATGACTCCACAACTCCTAGCGAAGCCGCTTCATAGTCTCCCACCTATCCTACACATCACTTATCCAAGGGCAATACTAAGCTATAGTAAAGGTGCACAGGGTCTTTTCGTCCCACTGCGGGTAATCGGCATCTTCACCGATACTACAATTTCACCGAGCTCATGGCTGAGACAGTGTCCAGATCGTTACACCATTCGTGCAGGTCGGAACTTACCCGACAAGGAATTTCGCTACCTTAGGACCGTTATAGTTACGGCCGCCGTTTACTGGGGCTTCAATTCAATGCTTCTCCGAAGATAACATCTCCTCTTAACCTTCCAGCACCGGGCAGGTGTCAGGCCCTATACTTCATCTTACGATTTTGCAGAGCCCTGTGTTTTTGATAAACAGTCGCCTGGACCTTTTCACTGCGGCCAGCATTGCTGCTGGCGACCTTTCTCCCGAAGTTACAGGTCTATTTTGCCTAATTCCTTAGCCATGAATCTCTCGAGCACCTTAGGATTCTCTCCTCGACTACCTGTGTCGGTTTACGGTACGGGTACTTATAATCTAAGTTTAGAAGGTTTTCTTGGAAGCCCTTAGGTACACTATCTCTTTGTCCGAAGACTCCGAGTACTATCGCATTTCACCAGTCCCTGCGGATTTGCCTACAGGGCCTATAGCTAAGTGCTTTAACGAACTATTCCGTCAGTTCGCGGTACTTTCATCACTCCGTCACTCCATCACAATTATAAGTAGTACGGGAATATTAACCCGTTGGCCATCGACTGTCCCTTTCGGGTTCGCCTTAGGACCCGACTAACCCTCAGCTGATTAGCATAGCTGAGGAAACCTTAGTCTTTCGGTGTGCGGGTTTCTCGCCCGCATTATCGTTACTTATGCCTACATTTTCTTTTCTAACCAGTCCAGCAATACTCACATATCACCTTCAACCCTGTTAGAATGCTCCCCTACCACTTGCGAATAAATCGCAAATCCATAGCTTCGGTAGTATACTTATGCCCGATTATTATCCATGCTCGTCCGCTCGACTAGTGAGCTGTTACGCACTCTTTAAATGAATGGCTGCTTCCAAGCCAACATCCTAGCTGTCTGGGCAGACAAACCTCGTTTTTTCAACTTAGCATACATTTGGGGACCTTAGCTGATGGTCTGGGTTCTTTCCCTCTCGGACATGGACCTTAGCACCCATGCCCTCACTGCTGGTAAACATTATATAGCATTCGGAGTTTGTCAGGAATTGGTAGGCGGTGAAGCCCCCGCATCCAATCAGTAGCTCTACCTCTATATAACTTAAGCCAGCGCTGCACCTAAATGCATTTCGGGGAGTACGAGCTATTTCCGAGTTTGATTGGCCTTTCACCCCTACCCACAGGTCATCCGAAGACTTTTCAACGTCAACCGGTTCGGACCTCCACTGTGTGTTACCACAGCTTCATCCTGCCCATGGGTAGATCACACGGTTTCGCGTCTACCACTACTGACTATGGCGCCCTATTCAGACTCGCTTTCGCTACGGATCCACACCTGAAGTGCTTATCCTTGCCAGCAACGGTAACTCGTAGGCTCATTATGCAAAAGGCACGCCGTCACCCCACGAAAGGGCTCCGACCGCTTGTAAGCGTATGGTTTCAGGATCTTTTTCACTCCGTTATTCACGGTTCTTTTCACCTTTCCCTCACGGTACTGGTTCACTATCGGTCTCTCAGGAGTATTTAGCCTTAGCGGATGGTCCCGCCAAATTCAGACAGGGTTTCACGTGCCCCGCCCTACTCAGGATACCACTATCCTTATCTTCTCTTACTTATACGGGACTATCACCCTCTTTGGTTAACCTTTCCAGGTTATTCTAATTCAATCCGCAAGAAATGTCGTGGTCCTACAACCCCAATATTGCCGTAACAACATTGGTTTGGGCTAATCCGCGTTCGCTCGCCACTACTTACGGAATCACTTTTGTTTTCTTCTCCTCCGCCTACTTAGATGTTTCAGTTCAGCGGGTTCACTCACCTATCGGTGTACTATGTCTTCAACATAGTGGGTTGCCCCATTCGGATATCTGCGGATCACCTCGTATGTGCCAATCCCCGCAGCTTTTCGCAGCTTATCACGTCCTTCATCGCCTCTGAGAGCCTAGGCATCCCCCATACGCCCTTATTTTGCTTATTGTACTTTTATCTTAAATTCTACTATTGCTAGCAGAACCCAAAATTACTGTGCTTTCTATTTTTTAAATATTTTCTTATCTCAATATGTCAATGAACGGTTTTTCCTCTCGGAATCGTGGAGAATATCGGAGTCGAACCGATGACCTCCTGCGTGCAAGGCAGGCGCTCTAGCCAGCTGAGCTAATCCCCCAATTTGTCCCGAATTTCGAATTCAGAATTAAATTGTGAATCCCAACTTCCAGAATTTCCTTCTCTTAAGTCTAAAATAGTAGTCCCGGGCAGACTCGAACTGCCGACCCCTACATTATCAGTGTAGTACTCTAACCAGCTGAGCTACGAGACTCTGTTTCTTTCTTAAGTGTATTATTTGAACTAACAGCGAGAGTAATATTTCCCTTTCGATAAACTAAATATTTATCATTCTCTAGAAAGGAGGTGTTCCAGCCGCACCTTCCGGTACGGCTACCTTGTTACGACTTAGCCCCAGTTACCAGTTTTACCCTAGGCAGCTCCTTGCGGTCACCGACTTCAGGTACCCCCAGCTTCCATGGCTTGACGGGCGGTGTGTACAAGGCCCGGGAACGTATTCACCGGATCATGGCTGATATCCGATTACTAGCGATTCCAGCTTCACGGAGTCGAGTTGCAGACTCCGATCCGAACTGTGACCGGTTTTATAGATTCGCTCCTTATCGCTAAGTGGCTGCTCTCTGTACCGGCCATTGTAGCACGTGTGTAGCCCAGGACGTAAGGGCCGTGATGATTTGACGTCATCCCCACCTTCCTCACGGTTTGCACCGGCAGTCTCGTTAGAGTTCCCGACATGACTCGCTGGCAACTAACAACAGGGGTTGCGCTCGTTATAGGACTTAACCTGACACCTCACGGCACGAGCTGACGACAACCATGCAGCACCTTGTAAAGTGTCCGAAGAAAAAACTGTTTCCAGTCCTGTCACTCTACATTTAAGCCCTGGTAAGGTTCCTCGCGTATCATCGAATTAAACCACATGCTCCACCGCTTGTGCGGGCCCCCGTCAATTCCTTTGAGTTTCATTCTTGCGAACGTACTCCCCAGGTGGGATACTTATCACTTTCGCTTAGCCACTGAGCTTGCGCCCAACAGCTAGTATCCATCGTTTACGGCGTGGACTACCAGGGTATCTAATCCTGTTCGCTCCCCACGCTTTCGTCCATCAGCGTCAATATATTAGTAGTAACCTGCCTTCGCAATTGGTATTCCATGTAATATCTAAGCATTTCACCGCTACACTACATATTCTAGTTACTTCCTAATAATTCAAGTCTAACAGTATCAATGGCCGTTCCATCGTTAAGCGATGGGCTTTCACCACTGACTTATTAAACCGCCTACGGACCCTTTAAACCCAATGATTCCGGATAACGCTTGGATCCTCCGTATTACCGCGGCTGCTGGCACGGAGTTAGCCGATCCTTATTCCTACAGTACCGTCAATCTACCACACGTGGTAGGGTTTCTTCCTGTATAAAAGCAGTTTACAATCCATAGGACCGTCATCCTGCACGCGGCATGGCTGGATCAGGCTTGCGCCCATTGTCCAATATTCCTCACTGCTGCCTCCCGTAGGAGTCTGGTCCGTGTCTCAGTACCAGTGTGGGGGATCTCCCTCTCAGGACCCCTACCCATCATTGCCTTGGTATGCCGTTACCACACCAACTAGCTAATGGGACGCATGCTCATCTTGTACCGTTGGAACTTTAGTTATCAAACCATGCGATTCGATAACACTATGAGGTATTAATCCAAATTTCTCTGGGCTATCCCTCTGTACAAGGTAGATTGCATACGCGTTACGCACCCGTGCGCCGGTCTCAAGGAAGCAAGCTTCCTCTACCCCTCGACTTGCATGTGTTAGGCCTGCCGCTAGCGTTCATCCTGAGCCAGGATCAAACTCTTCATCGTATATTTTTAATATTGTCGATAAATTATCTAGCTTATTCTTCTACTCGAAAAATCTTACTCTCTCTTTATATGCTGTCAATCCAATATGTCTATGAACGTGTCTTCTTTTTTATTCCCCTCAAAGCCTAAGCTCTGAGCCGCTAGCCTTTCAGTTAGCGGATGCAAAAGTAGAAATCCTTTTTTAATCTCGCAAGATTTTTTTTAGTTTTTTTTTCAAGCTTCTCAAAAGCTTCTTAACTCAAAAATCCTACGCAATCTCTCAATGAACTTCCCGTTTTTGCGGGCTGCAAAGGTAAAACCTTTATTCCATTTAGCCAAATCTTTTTTGAAAAATTTTTTAATCCCTTTTTCACTCCGATTCAACCTCAATATCTAATGAACTTCGCCTTGATTGCGGGTGCAAAAGTAGCACCTTTTTACTCTTCTCCAAACTATTTCTAAACTATTTTTTGCCTTTCTACAAAACAATTACTTAACAAACTGATTACTAATCCTTAATATAACAAATTATTTTTAGGGGATTTTCCCATTTTTGCTCTCAAATACTGATTTTACAGGCTCTTCCAACTATTTCCTATTTATAAAGCATAAAATTATTCCTGAAAAATATTGTCTTTTTTTACCAGAACCGATACCTGATCGCTATTTCACTGCTAAAATCCGGTCTTCAATCTTTTCAAATAAGCTGTTTTTTTAAATACCAGGTTCCATTAAATATCAAAAAACTGCTTCGCTGATTTTCTGCTCCTATATATATAAGGAATAATTGGCCTGTTTCCTTTATAAAAAATATCCAAAAAAATGCAGTCGTTAGTTCCTTTACCAATTTATCCGGCGAATTTTCAATCCGGAGTGAGCTAAATTCAATAGCATTTTTGTTACCATTATAATATGGCAGGTTATTATTGCCATAAATCTGTAAAATTCCTTTTCTTGAAGTTTTTAAATGAATTTTTTCCTGCTCCTTTTTATACACGATACAAAAGGGGCGGCACGCTTTCTTTTCCGGAATTTTATAAAAACAAAAAAGCGACAAGATTACTCTTGTCGCTTTTTTGAATTTTATTGTTGTTTAATAACCGATAAACAATTATTAAATACTTTTAAAAGTTTACTTAGCTTTTTAAAGCTTCAGCACCACCTACGATTTCAAGGATCTCGTTTGTAATGGCAGCCTGACGTGCTTTGTTATAAGTAAGTTTCAACTGGTTTCTTAATTCGGTAGCATTATCCGTTGCTTTATGCATTGCTGTCATACGGGCACCATGTTCTGCCGCGAATGAATCTCTGATCGCTTTGTATAATTGTGTTTTTAACGACTTTGGAATTAAAGTCAACACAATTTCTTCTTTAGAAGGTTCAAAGATATAATCTGATGTTGCCACCTGAGTTCCTTCGATTGAAGCTAACGGTAAAAATTGTTCGGTCATCACGATTTGCGTAGCAGCATTTTTAAACTGGTTGTATACCAATTCAATTTTGTCATACTCTCCGGCAACGAATTTTTCCATTAATGTTTCTGCAATAGCAGCAACTCCTTCAAATGCCAGGTTATCATAGATAGCACTTTGGTTGTCGATAACATTATTGGTTTTTCTAAGTACGTCATTTCCTTTTTTACCAACAGTAATCACATCAATCTGTTTTCCTGCATAGGCTTCCGTAAGTGTTCTAACCTGTTTAAGAACGTTCGCATTGAAAGCTCCACAAAGTCCTCTGTTCGAAGTAATTGCAACAATCAATACTTTATTTACATCACGTTGATCCGCAAATTTTCCAGCAGCATCTCCTTCTAGTGACGCACTTAAATTTTGTATTAGCTCTGTTAATTTTTCGGCATAAGGGCGCATTGCTGTAATTGCATCTTGTGCTTTTTTCAGCTTAGCTGCAGACACCATTTTCATCGCAGATGTAATTTGCATCGTTGATGAAACAGAAGTAATCCTATTACGTATTTCCTTTAAATTTGCCATTTGTCGATTTGAAAATGAAATAATCTGAAAAATTTGAAGATGTCAGCCATCTTCAAATTTTCAAACTATCAAATTATTAATATTTTGCAGAAACTTCTTTAGCTACTTTTTCTAAAACGTCTGTAATTTCGTCTGTGAATTTACCCGCTTTTAAAGCATCAAGAGTATCTTTATGTTTCGCTTTTAAGAATTCTAAATAATCTTTTTCAAATTCTTTTACTTTATTAACAGGAACGTTTCTTAATAAGTTTTTCGTTCCGGCATAGATAATTGCAACCTGATCTTCTACAGTATACGGATCGTTTACTGCTTGTTTCAAGATTTCAACGTTACGTCTACCTTTTTCAATTACGTTTAAAGTAACCGCATCCAAATCAGATCCGAATTTCGCGAAAGCTTCTAATTCACGGAATTGTGCCTGGTCTAATTTTAATGTACCCGATACTTTTTTCATTGATTTGATCTGAGCGTTACCTCCAACACGTGATACAGATATACCAACGTTAATCGCCGGACGTACACCAGAGTTGAATAAATCAGACTCCAGGAAGATCTGACCATCTGTAATCGAAATTACGTTTGTAGGGATATACGCAGAAACGTCACCCGCTTGTGTTTCGATAATTGGTAAAGCTGTTAATGAACCACCACCTTTAACGATTGGACGTAAAGATTCCGGTAAGTCATTCATATTTTTAGCGATGCTATCATCAGCAATAACTTTTGCAGCACGCTCTAATAATCTTGAGTGAAGGTAGAAAACGTCTCCAGGATACGCCTCACGTCCTGGTGGACGACGTAATAATAAAGACACCTCACGGTAAGCCACCGCTTGTTTAGATAAATCATCATAAACAATTAAAGCCGGACGACCTGTATCACGGAAGTACTCCCCTACTGCTGCACCTGCGAAAGGAGCATAAACCTGCATTGGAGCAGGATCGGAAGCATTAGCAGCAACAATAACTGTATAAGCCATTGCTCCTTTTTCTTCTAATGTTTTAGCGATTCCAGCAACTGTAGAAGCTTTTTGTCCTACTGCAACATATATACAGAATACAGGTTTACCTGCATCGTAAAATTCTTTTTGGTTTAAGATTGTATCGATACAAACTGTTGTTTTACCAGTTTGACGGTCACCGATTACAAGCTCACGTTGTCCACGTCCAACAGGGATCATGGCATCTACCGATTTAATACCTGTTTGTAACGGTTCTGTTACCGGTTGACGGAAGATAACTCCAGGAGCTTTTCTTTCTAATGGCATTTCGTAAAGATCTCCACCGATAGGTCCTTTTCCATCGATAGGGAAACCTAGCGTGTTAACCACACGTCCTACCATTTCTTCACCAACTTTCAATGAAGCGATACGTTGTGTTCTCTTAACTGTTGACCCTTCTCTGATTCCAGTAGACGGACCTAATAATACCACACCTACATTATCTTCTTCAAGGTTTAATACAATTGCCTCTAACCCGTTTTCAAATTGCACTAACTCACCGTATTGTGCGTTAGATAAACCATAAACACGAGCGATACCGTCACCCACTTGAAGAACTGTTCCCACTTCTTCCAAAGTAGCTCCTGATTCAAAACCAGATAATTGTTTCTTTAATATTGCTGAAATTTCAGCAGGCTTAATTTCTGCCATCTTGATTTATAATTTAAACACCTTTCAGTGTGGTAAATATTAATTACTTAATTCTCTTTTTAATTCGCGCAATCTTGTTGCTATGGAAGCATTGTATTGCTTATCTCCTATTCTTAAAACAAATCCTCCGATAATTTCCGGGTCTACAATGTTTTCAATTGTAACGGATTTGTTTGAAAATTCTTTGATCTTCGCTAAAACTTTAGCTTCTAATTCCGGGGTGATAGGAAAAGCTGTTGTAACTTTTACTTTTTCAATTCCGTTCATTTCGTCAAACAAAGCGTTGTATTGCGTTGCAATTTCTGCAAGAATTTCAAATCTTTTGTTTTCTAAAAGCAATTGGAATAACCCTTTCGTTTCTGACTGAACAGAAGCAAATATTTCAGATAGTGCTGCATTTTTTACATCACCCTTTACAACCGGGTTCCCTAAAAAATCTTCCAGCTCTTTACTTTCATTTACAGCAGTAATGATGGTTTTCATATCCTCATTTACTGTTGCGGCATGACCGTTTGCATTAGCAATATCTAAAATTGCTTTTGCATATCTAATCGCAGCTCTTGCCATAAACGATTAATTTAATTTTACGTCATCTAACATTTTCTCAACCAATTTGGTTTGAGTATCCTTGTTAGCTAGTTCTTCTTTTAATAATTTCTCAGCAATTTCCAATGAAAGTGTAGACACATGGTTTTTCAATTCAACCATCGCTGCATTTTTCTCACTGTTGATTGTAGCTTTTGCCTGCTCAATCATTTTATCACCTTGAACCTGAGCTTCTGCTTTCGCATCAGCAATCATTTTTTCTTTAATTTCACGAGCTTCTTTAATCATTGTATCTCTTTCTGCTCTTGCTTCTGCTAATAATTTTTCGTTATCAGCTTTAAGGTTTTGCATTTCTTTCTTCGCATTTTCAGCTGAAGCGATTGCATTTTTAATACCTTCCTCACGAGCCGTGATAGAATCCATAATTGGCTTCCAGGCAAATTTAACTAAAAGCAGGATTAACACTAATAAGATAAGTGCTTGCCAAAAGAATAAACCGAATGAAAAATCGTTAATTAATTTCTCCATTATAATGAATATATTATGATTTAATTTTTTTCTTACTAATAAAACAACACCTGCAACCAACCGTTACAGGTATTGTTAAACTTTTTTCCTTTATTATTTTCCTAAGATTAAAGCAGCGAATGCTAAACCTTCTAATAAAGCAGCGATAATAATCATCGCTGTTTGAATTTTTCCAGCAGCTTCTGGCTGACGAGCAATAGCGTCCATAGCAGATCCACCGATTTTACCTAAACCTAAACCTGCTCCGATTACTACTAAACCAGCTCCGATTAAATTAAGACTTCCCATAAGTATATATTAAAAAAATTAAACTTCTAAATTAAATAATTACATTTTCTTCTTCGTGTCCATGATCATCATGGTGATGATCCTGAACCGCCATACCGATAAACAATGATGATAACATTGTAAAGATAAACGCTTGTAAGAATGCTACTAAAATTTCAATAACCGAAATAAATAGTGTCAAACCTAAAGAGATTGGCATATCGGCATAGATATTCTTTCCTACGAAGATCATAGCAATCAAACTCATGATTACAACGTGACCTGCAGTAATATTTGCAAATAAACGAATTAATAATGCAAATGGTTTTGTTAATGTTCCTAAAATCTCAATTGGCATTAAGATAATTTTCATTGGAACCGGAACA
This sequence comes from Flavobacterium inviolabile, assembly GCF_013389455.1. Lineage (NCBI taxonomy): Bacteria > Pseudomonadati > Bacteroidota > Flavobacteriia > Flavobacteriales > Flavobacteriaceae > Flavobacterium > Flavobacterium inviolabile. Next base: position 739,032 of record NZ_CP058278.1, read on the forward strand.
CCCGGCATCCAGAAAATGTGTCCCCAGTAATCTTTATTCGCACTGAATTGTGTAATAAAGTAGGTAAACAAAGCCAAACAAACAGTTACAGCAATATTTCCGGTAACGTTAATTCCAAGAGGTGTCATTCCTAAAAGGTTCAACAACCAGATAAAGAAGAATACCGTTAACAGGTAACCCATGTATTTTCTGTACTTTTTCTCTCCGATGTTAGGAATAGCGATTTCGTCTCTGATAAAAAGAATCAGCGGCTCTAAAACTCTTCCGAAACCTGTAGGGATTGGTCCTTTTTTGTATGATTTTGCCAAACCGGTAAACATCAGCAATAATAACGCCGATACTACCAACATTGACACAACATTTTTAGTGATTGAAAAATCTAACGGTTTTACGTTAGCCGGGTGGTGGTGCTCATCATAAGTAATTGTACCGGCAGCATCTGTTTTGTAGATTTTACCATGGTATAATTTATAATAGTTACCATCAACTTCCGCCACAGTTTCCCCGTGGTGTAATTTTGAAGAAGAGAATACCTTCAAGCCGTTATCAATTAAGATAACCGGCAAAGAGAAACCATAATGTTTACCTTCTTTTTCATCTGAAAAGAAAACAAAATCATGCGAATCCTGCAAGTGGTGTTCAATGTAAGCTGTTACTTTGTCTTTTGGATCCTGAGCTTCGTGCTCGTCTCCATGAGAAGCTTCATTGTGTGCTGCATCAGCAGTTACATGAGCCTCATGCGCCACTTCAGTTTTTACTTGAGTAGTGTCTACTACAGGGTTAGCTATAGCAACAGAAGAAAGCAGCCCTACAAAAGTTGCTAGAATAAATCTGACAGGTTTTTTTGAAATCACCATACCTTATTAAATATCTTAATTTTTACGGTCCTTAAATTTGGTGCAAAGGTACATTTTTAATTAATATTCCAAGATTATTGCCCCTCTTTTTTAGTGTATTTATGAATTTTTACTTCGTTTATTATTTCTTATTTAATAATCGTGAAGCTAAAACCACTTCTACCGCTAAAAAAGCAATAAAAATCATAAAAAAATTAATTTTCTCCATATAAGCACTCTCGGTATTGTCCTGAAGCACCGGTAACAGAAAAATATAACTTAACGCAAACTTAATACTGATTAGAACCAGAAAAACAAAACCTAACTGTTCGGGTTTTGTTTCGTTTATTTTTATTAAAATGAAAAGTAATACCAAAGAGAGGATAAAGAAGAACAGGTACACGGTATACACCGGATAATGAAATACCTGATACGTTTGAGAAGGAATACCGAATTGAAATATCAGAATGTGTAAAAGCGCCACTGCGGGCATAATCTGAAACAAACGAAGTATTACATCATATTTTTTCCTGCTCATGAATTTTAATTTATTTATTTAATTGATTTACCTGCCTTATCACATTATAAAGCGCCACAAAAACACCTAACAACGTCAGGATTTTTATATATAAATCATTGGGATTCGGGTATTTGTCATCAAGCCAGCCGCCTAAATATGCAAACGCAAAAATTATTATCCCCATCTGGAACGGGATATTAATTAGTGCCAGCCACTTATTACGCGATTTTTTCTCCTGATCCTGATTCATCTTTAGCGATTGTTTTTACCACATTGCGCATCACACAGGACGCACTGAAATCGGCACCGGGTTCTACAGCAAGTTTCCCCACTATAGCTTCCCCTTTAATGGAGGCCTTGGATTTAATATTCAGAATATCGGTCACTTCGATTTTTCCATTGAATTTACCTTCAATATCGGCTGTTTTACAGGAAATATCTCCTGTAACACTACCGGCAGGGCCAATAACCAACCGGCCTTTTGACGTGAAATTTCCAATCAGATGTCCGTCAAGTCTAAAATCGGCCTGAGAAATAATATCCCCTTTTATTGTAGTTCCTTCAACAATTCTATTGGTTTTCCCGAGTAAATCGGTATAGGATTTTTGTGGTTTATCAAACATGACTTATTTCTTTACAGAACAAAGTTAGGGAATAGTTTTATAATAGCCGCAATGCTCCCGCATTAGCAGGAGCATTGTGATTTTACTTATTTCAGCGTGGCCTTATAGGCTTCCAGATTTTTTTTGATCTGGATTACTTTATAATCTTCATTGGAAACAACAAATGGTGTTTCTGTTACTTTATAACCTTTAAAGTCTTTCAGCACACTTATTGTTGACAGTGCGGCTTCTTTACTGGAGAAACCGTGAACAATAACAAAGCTTTTATCGGCTGTGTACACATCGTTCGATAAGGTGATTTTATCACTGCTTCGGTCTGTGATGTATTTTTGCAGCTTGTCTGTCAGCACTTTTGTTTTGGCATCATTCGGATACGGAATTTCAAAGACCAGTTTCCAGCTCATCGGAGTTCCTTTACCCAGTTCCAGTTGTTCCAGTTTTGGGATATCGGTTTTAACCAGCACTTCCGCCTGTTTTCCTTCTTCGGAATTCGGATAGTTCAGCGCAACAAAGTTCAGGGCTTTTTTATATTCTTCCAGTCCTTTTAGTCGTCCTAACGTGTTTGCTTTTAAAAGTTCAAATTTCGGAACCATTTCATCGCCGTTAAAGTTCTCGATAACCGGATCCAGCTGACTCAATACTTCCTGCAGCTGTCCTTTTTCATATTGTTTGAACAGGTTGTTGTACACTTCTGTCGGACTACCTGCAATAGCAGCATCAGACGCATTGTTCAATAATATCTGGGCATAGCGGCTATCCGGATATTCGGCCAGAATTTGCTGTTTCATAATTTCGGCTTTTGCCGGATCGATGATCTCGTATATTTTGAACAAGTTGTATTTTGCCGGCAGGACCAAACGTTCTTCCGGTTTATTGACCAGCAGTTTCTCCAATTTGGCAGCCGCCAGTTTGTATTCTTTAAATTTCTCTTTGTAAATCGTTCCCAGCTGGAAATAGGCAAAGTTGCGTTCTTTCGCCAGGCTGTCCAGTACTTTTTGCTCTGTAGGCAATTGTTTGATATAGAAATCCGGAGTATAACGTTCGTCCTCCATTTTTGTTTTCGGATTTTCATCTACAACGGCGACATCCTGATTGTCTTTATTGTCTTCTTTATCAATACTTTCCTGGGTAGACCAACGCCAGTTGTCTTTTAAAGCTCTGTTCCCCCATTTTTTCTTAAATTCACTTCTTCCGTAAGCAACGGTTGACGGGTTATAGAAATAAAAGGTATTGGTTCCCGATCCGAGATTTGCAGCACTTTTAACAATGCCGTTCTTTTTTTGTGTGTCTTCATCAGATGGCGGCAGCTGTTTGGACATCATTTGCATTGCCTCACTTTTCGAGGAAACATCCGGATTAGCCATACTTGCCGACTGTCCGTCGATAGCACCGCCGTTTTCGGCAATGTTTTTTGCTTTCTCTGCTTCCAGCGCTCTTTTGGCATCTTCTATTTTCAGCTTTTCAATATAAGCCTCATAATAGTTTCGCTGGTCGTTAGCATTTAATCCCGTTACATATAAGATACTGTCATTTACCCTGGCAATTCCTTCATATTTGATAACATCATTAAGGTTTTCTCTTTTTTTCTTAATGGCAATAAACTCTCTTGTTTTCGGGTTTAGTTTTGACATTGTACTGTCATAGTATTGTCCGGCTACAAGGTATTTTGCATCGTCAAAATAGATTTCTGCCAAATTGCGGTAATTGGAAGCAATCAGGTAATTGTCCTGCGATATGGAACGCAGGGATTTATTGTAGAATTTTTTTGCCTGTACTTTTTTATCCTGTTTGTCATAAAACAGCGCAACCTGGTGATTGATCACATCCAGATACGGTCGGTTTTCACGATCTTCTGCCAGTTTGCCAAACTTTTCAAGGAATGCCAGCGTGTCTCCGGCTTTGTAATCAAATTGCGCGGCCTGTTTGGCATGTGCCTGAATAACATAACGGCGCGGCGATTTTCTTCGCATGTCAATAACCGACTGAAAAGAGGCAAACGCGCTGTCAGGATAATTCAAATCGCCATACAACTGTCCTAAGATAAAATGGTATCTTGCTTTTTCTTCGTTGTGTTTTGTTAAATTCCGGGCTGTTTTCAGGTTAACCACAGCACTGTCAATGGAACCCAGATTCATATATGCCTGTGCCAATATCGCATTGGCATCTGCCTGAACCTGTCCTTTCAGTTTGTTGTCTTCCAGTAGTTTTTTCAGGTTTTTGATCGCTAACGCTTCATTTTCCAGACGAATATTGGTTTTTTCTCTCCAAACTTTCGCTTCATATATTTTATCACTATTGGAATATTTATACAGGATATAGTTGAATGCTTCCAAAGCCGGAATGAACCGATTGTCATAATACCGGGCTTTTCCAAGCAGTAAGTGGGCTTCATCCATCTGAGGGTTTTTCTCACCTCCGTCTATATACATGGAGTGTTTCTGAATGGCTTTGATAGCCTTCGTTTCTGCTCTGTCAAAATTTGCATTTTTTGCCTGTCCGGGTAATACTCCGGCTTCAATATCCTGCATACGTTCAACGGGCAGCACTTCCCAAAAATTATCTTTATAGGTTCCTTTTAATTCTTCTACTCCTTTATCGAAAGCGACCCCGCCGTTATATAAAATATTATATTCGGCAGTAACGGCATGATAATTTCTTCTTACAAGTGAGTTTTTCTTTGTGGAACAGGCCCACAGAAAAAGAAAAAGTCCAACGCCAAAAGCGTATCTGAATATCTTGGTTTTCAATATAAAAACGTTTTTAGTTCTTTAACTTCCAATTTCTTTTTTTAGTATAAAGAGAGGTAAAAATACGTTTCTTTTTGATATGTGGAAAATTTGACCTTAAAAAAGGGTTAAAAGAAAAAGAAATCCCCCGAATAACCGGGGGATAAAGTGTTATACTGCAAAGAATTCTTCAAGCTCCTGAAGGGTTTCTGCCGTGGTATGTATATCTTTTACCACCCTTCCTTTTTCAAGAGCAACGATACGGTCGCTCACCTCGATCGTGTGGAGCAGGTCGTGGCTTGATACTAAAACCGTTACATTTGGATTAGCGGCCAGTTCCTTGATTATTTTTTTCAGACGGATCTGCGTTGTCGGATCCAGATTCGCAAACGGTTCGTCCAGAATAATAACTTCCGGGCTTCCGATTAATGTGGCGATAATACCCACTTTTTTCTGGTTTCCTTTAGACAAGTCCCGCAGGTATTTTTTATTATTCAGAATTTCTCCGTTAAAGAAATCTTCGTGCTTTGCCAAAAGCGCATCCACATCGGCTTTATTTTGTCCGCGTAATTCCCCGATAAAATAGAAATATTCTTCCGGTGTTAAGTACCCGATCAGGAAGCTTTCATCGAGAAAAGCTGCCGTAAATGGTTTCCAGGCTTCACTGTTGTTCACCTGAACCGAGTTGTTTATGATGTGTCCTGTTGACGGTTGGATCAAGTCCAGCAACAGGCTGAAGAATGTTGTTTTTCCGGCACCGTTATTTCCAACTAATCCAAAGCTCTCTCCTTTTTTAATTTCAAGGTTTTCAATGTTCAATACGGTAGTACCGTTATATGTTTTTGATAGATTCGTTACGTGTATCATTATCTATACTTTATTTAATTAATAGCTTAATTTTTCTGTTTGTAGGCTGCAAGGGTTTTGTACTTCTCCGTTTTATAAACGCGTTCAATAATTGCAAACACTTTGTTTCTAAAAGCAAAACCGATAACACCGGCCGAAGCAACCAGTATAAATCCAAAAGTGGATCCCAAGGTATAATGCCCGATGGCATATAACAATAACGGCAATGCAATTTTTGGCAGTGCCAGCAGTAAGCTTTTGACATTAAAAGCCTGTTTGTCGCCAAATGCGTTTTTACTTGTTGACAGGTCAATCGGTGTTTTAACATAAGCACCGGCCCAAAGTACAACATGGGCATTTACCCCTAAATTGTAGATAGCTCCCACAAGAATAGCAGCATAAACTTCCCAGCCAAAATACAGGTAGAAAGAAGCCAGTACTGTTGAAATTACCGTGGCAATCACCATTAGCCACCACTTCGAATTCAGATAATCCCTATATTTGATATTCTGGCTCATCATTAAAGGATAATAAGCACTGTCCCAGCTTGGCACAAACTGTCCGAAGTTTAGCAAGAAGCCACCGGTAACAAAAATTCCCGCAAAAATTTTCCAGTGTGGTGCACTATAGCTTTCAATCCCATTTGAGAAAAACAGCAGCCCGTAAAACAGGAATACCACACTCATGATAATGGTCATTTTGGAACGCTTGTTTCTTTTCAGAAGTTTGATATCGTTTTTAAGAAAGGTCCCCAAGGTTCCGAATTGGTTTAACCAGGTCAGGTTTTCTGTTCTGGCAATTTCGTGTTTCAGCTCTAATCCGGCATCCAAATACAGATTCTTTTTAAAATATCGAAAGGTAATTTCATACAAAATACCACAAAGGATTACCGGAACGATTACCAGCCATTTCATCTCGTACAATCCCATAAAAAAGCTTCGGGTATACTGAGTGATATCAAACAGGTTATAATATTGTGATCCTGCAATTACAACGATAAGGCCAATTATGATATAAAGCAGCAGGTCCTTTTTATTAATGAGTATGTTTAAGTAGTTGTTTGCCAGGATCAACAGGATCATTCCCAAAAACCAGCAGCTAACTCCCAAAGGATCAAAACCTTCGATGAACAATACTACCGAAAAAGGAACCAGAAAGAACAGGTGCAATACATTAAAAAATGAAATCGCTGTTTTTCCTAACGTATAATTGACAATGCTGTTTTTCCTGATATTGATAAAAAGCAATGGTTTAATATTCATTACCGGCGTTTTTTGCAGGAAAAAACGCATCATCAAATCCCCAAACAAATAGTAAATAATAAAGGTATTGACTACCGGAAACGGTTTCATCTGGCTTTCCTCAAGGATATAATACAGGGCAGCCCCTAATATTAAAAACAATGCGATAAAATATAACCCTGCTAAAATCATGAAAATCTTGAGCACCAGATTCGATGTGAATGAGGCGGATCGCAGGAATGATTTCCACTCTAAAGTGATAAAATGTTTTAACATGAAATTTATACTGTTTTATTAAGGTTAGATGCGGCTTTATATCTTTTGTTACATATTATTTTATAATCTGATGCTTTTTAACAATTTCATTCATTTCTTCCTGAAATATTTTAGGCAGTATTTTCATACGAATATATAGGAAAAGGTATAGCAACACCAGCAGTATCGAGAATAGTAAAATGGTCCGGAATCCCATTTCGATCTTATTCATTATCTGGTATATAATATTAAAACCATTGCTCAGAAAGAGCAGCGGAAATGAGAAATAAATATTCTTCATGATACTTTCCAGCAGCCATTTTTTACCGGTTATTTTCTGCTGTTTTTTATTTTTCTTCAGCCATAAAAACGCGGCTATTCCTTCTATAAAAAAGGTTATGACAAACAGTCCCAAAATACTGTAATCAGGATAATGGCTGCGATTCAGTAACTGGAATACCACATAAACGGTTGCTATGACAAGGATAATTTTGGGCAATCTGAAAAAGCATCTGAATTCTGCTAAAATCCTGCGGTTGTACTTTCCGGTTAATGCTGCCTGTCTTTCCTCCAGAATTGTTGTAAAGCCGAAAACCCCAAATTTCCGGAACTCGATTTTTAAGGCTTCATCAAAAGAGATTTCCGGATTAATAGCCCACTGTGCTTCAATTGCATTTGCCAAATGGTCTACCAGCTCCGTTTGTACGTCATAATATGCCACATAATGCTGACCGGTAAAAGCATATAGTTTTTCTATTTCTGTTTCATTTACCCTTCGGTCTGCCGTTTTGCCTGTATTCATCTTTTATACTATTCGATTATATTTGAAATTTGGGCTTTACCAGCACCTGCATGTTCTTAATAAATGTTTCTAATTCTACCAGGCGGTTAACGGTTTCCTGTTCTCCGCTTGCTGTCAGCCTATAATATTTCCGGAGCCTGTTGTCTACTTTTTCCATTTCCACATCCAGAAAACCTTCTGCTTCCAGTTTGTGCAGCGCCGGATACAGCGCTCCTTCGGTAACATTCAGGTCGCCTTTCGTGATTTCCTTTACTTTTTGCGTAATTTCATAACCATACATCCTGCCGTTTTCTTCCAGCAACCGCATGATAATTGTATTCAGGCTGCCTTTATATAATTGTGAATTCTTCATTTCTTGATTTTTTCCGACTCCAATATACATAATTTTCTTATGCATAAGAGTCCTGAGTATTATTTTTTTGCAAAAGGGATTTATCAAAGGCTATAGGTTTAGTACATTTGCAGCATAAACAATTGTAAACATGTCAACATTTCATTCTTTATTAATAAAAGAAGTCAGAAGAGAAACCGCACAGGCTGTTTCTGTTTCTTTTGATGTTCCGGAAAATTTAAAATCTGAATACCAATTTATCGCCGGTCAATACATTAATATAAAATATTCCCAGGACGGAAAAGAGATCCGCAGAGCCTATTCCATCTGTTCCTCTCCCACCAGCGGTGAATTGCGTGTAGCGATTAAAGCGGTTTCGGACGGTTACTTTTCGAGAATAGCAAATGAAAAATTAAAAGAAGGTGATCGTATTGAAGTTGGCGTTCCGGAAGGAAAATTTACTTTTGAACCCAAACCGGACAATCAGCGCAATTATGCTGCATTTGCTGCCGGAAGCGGTATCACACCGGTTATGTCTATCATACAGGCTGTTTTAGAAGGAGAACCAAACAGTACTTTTGTTCTGGTTTACGGAAACAAATCGCCAGAGGATACTATTTTTTATAAAAAACTGCATGATTTACAACTGCAATACGTAGGTCGTTTCTTTGTACACTATGTATTCAGCCAGGCTAAAGCCGAAGATTCCATTTTTGGAAGAATTGAGCGTTCTACCGTTAATTTTGTAATCAAGAACAAACATGCTTCGCTAACATTCGCTAAATATTATTTGTGTGGTCCGGAAGAAATGATTGCGACCGTAAGCGGTGTTTTAAAAGAGCAGAATGTTCCTGAAAAAGATATTAAGTTTGAGCTTTTCACAACATCCTCTACAGAAACTAAAATTGAAAATACTTTAGGCGGGCATACTAAAATCACGGTTTTGGTTGACGATGAAGAGGTTACTTTCGAAATGGCTCAAAAGCAAACCATTCTTGAAGCAGCTTTAAAACAAGGTGTTGATGCCCCATATTCCTGTCAGGGTGGTATTTGCAGCAGCTGTCTGGCAAAAATAACAAGTGGCAGCGCCGAAATGCGAAAAAATTCCATCTTAACCGACAAAGAAATTGCCTCAGGATTAATTTTAACCTGTCAGGCACATCCAACATCCAGTGAAATCTATATCGATTACGACGATGTATAATATAAAGCATAAAAAAACGCCCTTAGAACTAAGGGCGTTTTTTTATGCTTATTCGTTATAATACCGATTCAATTTTAGCGATCACGCTTTCCGGCGAAATGGTGTGCATCACGTCTTCATATCCTTCTACCGTTTTATTTCCGTAAACAGACGTTGGCAGCAACGGATAACGGGTTCTGTCCGGAATCAGTGAATTTTCCATCGGCTGGTTAAACGGCAGGAATCCGGCATAAGGATGGGTTGCTCCCCAAAGGGTAATTACCTTTATTCCTAACATTGCAGCAATATGACCGTTTCCGGAATCCATACTGACCATAACATCGAGATTACTGATTACTTCCATTTCCTGTGGTAATTTCAGTTTTCCGGCAACCACGATTATATTTTCCTGTCCTTTGCTTAATTTGTTCAGGCTATCCACTTCATCCTGTCCGCCGCCAAAAAGAAAGATCGTATAGTCTTTGTTTTGCGCCAGTTTATCAATTACCTGCTGTATTAAATCCAGCGGGTACATTTTTGTTTCATATTGTGCAAAAGGGGCAATTCCAATCCATTTTCCGTTTTTTGTTCCCGCAACCTCAAGGCTCATGGCGCTGAGTTCTTTTTTTGTCGGAAAAACAGGGTGTTGCAGATCAATCGGGAAACCGAGTTTTTTAAACGCCAAAGCATGTCGTTCGAAAGTAGACAGCAGGGGTTTGAAAATTTTGTTTCCGGCTCTTGTCAGTTCCTCTTTCTCTTTTCTTCCCTTGTCCATAAACGTTACTCTTTTTCCGGTTAAGGCAAATAACTTACGGATAACTTTCGAGCGGATTGCATTGTGCAGATCGGCTACAGCATCGGCTTTTAGTTTTGTCAGGTCATAGAACAACCGCAACAGACCGGTAGGTCCTTCGTGTCTTCCCTGCAGATCAACATTAAAAAACGCAACGCCGGGAATATCTTCAAAAAAGGGTTTAAAAAACGGCCTCGATACCACCGTGACTTTCACATCGGGATATTGGGAAACAAAAGCCCGCAGCACCGGTGCGATCATGGCAACATCGCCCATTGCTGAAAGTCTTATTACTAAAATGTGTTTAATTTTAGACATGTGCCTTAAGGCTACTTTTTATTCTGGTACAAAACCGGGTTCAACTCATCGTCATTGTACATCTTCATTTGTTTGTACACCTTCATGTACTTATCACCGTTTTCAATGTCGGTTAACAAATCATCAATAGCAGTGGTCAGATCTTTTTTCTGTTCCAATAAAACGTTTAGTTTTTCCTGGCATTTTGCTCTATGTTCTTCGCTGGCTTCTTTACGATTTGCTTCTTCATTCATGTGGTAAATTTTCAATGCCAGTATCGACAAACGATCCAGTGCCCAAGCCGGACTTTCGGAGTTGATTTTTGCCGTTGGTTTTACATTTACTGCTGCAAACTTCTGAAGAAAATAGCTGTCGATATATTCTACCATATCCGTTCTTTCCTGGTTGGACGCATCGATTCTTCTTTTTAAAATCAAGGCTGCTTCCGGATTAATCTGCGGGTCACGGATAATGTCTTCAAAATGCCATTGAACCGTATCAATCCAGTTTTTCAGATATAATAAATGTTCAATTTTATCTTTTGGATAAGGGTTATTTATGGGTTGATCGACATTATCAAACTTATGATAATCGGTGATACTTTCCTCAAAAATAGAAAAGGCAAATTGTGAAAACATAGTTTAAATTTTATTTACAAATATAGTTTTTATACTTTTATCCTACTAATACAAATTTTACACTAAATGCGCATTCATTATATTTCCGAAAACAACAGTATTCTCAATCATTTTTTATCTCAAATCCGCGATGTAAATGTCCAGAAAGACAGCATGCGTTTTCGTAAAAATATAGAACGTATTGGTGAAGTCATGGCCTATGAGCTAAGCAAGATACTAACTTATAAAGAGGTTAATATCCAAACGCCGCTGGGCATCAAAAAAACAACTGCTTTAGAAGACAATGTTGTTTTGTGTTCCATTCTGAGAGCCGGTCTGGCATTGCATACCGGGTTTATGAATTTCTTTGATGATGCCGAAAACGGCTTTGTGTCGGCAATGCGCCATCACCCGAATAACGACGATTATTTTGATATTTTAGTAGAGTATCAGGCCGCTCCTTCTTTTGAAAATAAAAACCTGATTCTGATTGATCCAATGTTAGCCACCGGACAGTCGCTGGTTGCTGTTTTCAATAAATTAATGACTGCCGAAACGCCTAAAGAAATTCACATCGCCGTAGTTATTGCCACTCCGGAAGGAATTGCCTATCTGGAAAATAACCTGCCGGATAACTGCCACCTTTGGGTAGCGGCTCTGGACGAAGGCCTGAACGAAAAAAATTATATTGTTCCGGGATTAGGTGACGCCGGTGACCTGGCTTACGGCAGCAAATTATAATACCTGGGCAAAAAAGATAAAGAAACTAATGGCTACAAGGGAATACAATACGCCTTCTCTTGTCCATTTGTTATCGATATTTTCTATAAAATTGGTTCCCATAACCGCTAACGGGAAAAAGGTAAAAGCCAGAAAACTGTTGTTTTTACTTGACGACAATACATAAATCCCGACTCCTAATAAAAAGGAAAAAAGAATTTTCTTGTACGACGACTGCATATTCAGCGGACGGTTGGAAAGTGCCAGCAATTGCGTGGCAAAAAACAGTACCGCTATCGACGAAAAAAGTGCCAGGGCAATGTTCTGATATACGTTTTCAAAATAGGTAAAATCAAAACTGATATAGGCTTTCTCCATTACTAAAAGCAACAGGTTCTTGTCCCATACTATTACCGCAAAAACAAAAATTATCAGCACTGTAAACAGGGCAATAAACGGAATGATCCAGTTGCGATAATCTCTCGAAACGTGGAAAATAATGGACACAAATACTAAAATCAAAAAAAGTATACTCCAGAAATGGAATAGTGTCGCCACAAATATCCATAACGACGCATCAAAGATTTTTTCTTTCGGGGTTATTAACGACTGCAACGAAATTAAGCGTCGAAGCGACAACAGTATAAAAAAGTTCGCAATTATGATATTGGTGTTTATCAAAACCGACGGAAACAGGATCAGAAAAAGCAGAAACAGAAAGGGTGTATAACTGTTATCTTTTGTCAATCCGTTTCTTTTACTGATGAATCTTACTAAAAATAACGACCCTAATAGCAGTAAGAATGAACCTACTTTTTGAACCACTGTTGTATAGTGTTCCATCCAGCTCAGGTCCTTAGTTTGGTATAAAAAGTAAAATAAAACTAGCAATAAACTAATTAAAGCATAATTTAACGGTCTAGATTTATTAAAAAGACTTGCTATCATGTAGATATTTTATATTTTTGTGACTGTAAATATAATACTTAAACAAAAATGAAAGCATTTTTTGAAGGAATACAGTACTTATTCGTAGACATATTATTCGCTCCGATGGATTGGATGAGACAATTGGAATTAACAAACTGGTGGGCTGCAAATCTTTTAAACTGGATTTTCATCATCATCTGTTGTGGTGCTACTTATTACTGGGTTAAAGAATTAAAAAGTCACAAAGATAAGGGTGAGGATGCTCAGGATACTACAGCCCATTCGTTCTTGAAATAATTTACAGGTCGAAACCGATATCTTTTCTAAAATACATCTTATCAAAATTTAGTTTTGCTATATTTTGATAAGATTTTTTTATGGCTTCCTGGAAGCTGTCTCCATAGGATGTTACGGCAATTACTCTTCCGCCGTTCGTGACAACCTGGTTATCTTTTAAAGCTGTTCCTGCATGGAAAACGATAGAACCTTCCACATTTTCCAAACCGGAAATTACTTTTCCTTTTTCATAGTCTTCCGGATAGCCGCCTGAAACGACCATGATGGTTGTAGCACTTCGGGAATCTATTTCCAAATCCACCTGATCCAGTGTTTGTGTTGCTACCGCTTTGAATAGCTGTACCAGATCCGATTGCAGTCTTGGCATAACCACTTCTGTTTCCGGATCACCCATACGCACGTTATATTCAATTACATACGGTTCGTTTGCTACATTGATCAGACCGATGAAAACAAATCCTTTATACGGAATACCGTCTTTCTGCAATCCGTCAATCGTTGGTTTTACAATCCGGCTTTCAATTTTTTCCATTAAAACAGCGTCTGCAAAAGGTACTGGCGAAACCGCTCCCATTCCTCCGGTATTCAATCCGGTATCGCCTTCTCCGATTCGTTTGTAGTCCTTTGCTGTTGGCAGTACTTTATAGTTTTTACCGTCTGTTAAAACAAAACAGCTCAGTTCGATACCGTCCAGAAATTCTTCGATAACAACTTTTGCACTGGCACTTCCAAATTTTTCATTAACCAGCATGTTGCGCAGTTCTTCCTGAGCTTCTGCCAGATCCTGGATAATCAGAACTCCTTTTCCGGCTGCCAAACCATCTGCTTTTAAAACATACGGCGGTTTTAATGTTGTTAAAAAGGCACAGCCCTGTTCTACGGTTTCTTTGGTAAAACTGTCGTATGCCGCTGTCGGGATATTGTGTTTTACCAAAAATTCTTTGGCAAATTCTTTACTTCCTTCCAGCTGTGCCCCGATTTTTGACGGTCCGATTACCGGAATGCTCTGTAAAGCTTCATCATTCTGGAAATAATCGTAAATCCCTTTTACCAACGGATCTTCCGGACCTACCACTACCATTTCGATGTTTTCCGCTAAAACAAGTTGCTTAACCGCTTCAAAATCGTTCGGATTGATGTTTACATTGACCGCTATTGATGCTGTTCCGGCATTTCCGGGTGCAACAAATAGTTTGGAACAGTCTTTACTTTGCAGCATTTTCCAGGCTAAAGCATGTTCTCTTCCTCCTGAACCTAATAATAAAATTGTCATTTTGTTGTGTTGTTATTTGAAAGGTCAAAAATACTCCGTTTTGAATGGAAAATATAATTTTCGCTGTAAAAAGTTTCTTTCCCTTTAAGTAGCGTTGTTTGTTTTTTTAACTTTGGTAAAATTATTGGTCATTGTGCTTAAACTATTCGATTTATCTTTGAAATTCAGCGGCTTCCCTATGAAAGAAGCCAATTTGGAATTTGACAGGACGCTTGCCGTTCCGGAACACGAGTATGCCGGTTTCATTTTTTCGAAACAGAAGGAAATTGTTGATTTTCACCTTAAGCACAATCCATTTTACCAACAGCTTTACGGGAAAAAGGTGTTTGAAAACTGGGAAGATTTGCCGGTACTGACAAAAAAAGAGTTACAGCAGCCTTTGCAGCAGCGCCTTGCGGAAGGATATACCTTAAAAAACACGTTTGTGAACAAAACTTCCGGTTCCAGCGGTGATCCGTTTATTTTTGCCAAGGATAAATTTTCGCACGCCATTACCTGGTCTTCCTATTTTTACCGGTTTGGCTGGTTTGGCATTGATTTTAATCATTCCTACCAGGCCCGTTTTTACGGGATTCCATTGGATCCCATCGGTTACCGGAAAGAGCGGATCAAAGATTACCTGAGCTGTCGTTTCCGCTTTCCGATATTTGATTTATCGGATGCTTTTCTCAAAAAAATACTGTTTCACTTCAAGACTAAAAAATTCGATTATATCGACGGTTATACCAGTTCGATCGTATTGTTTGCCAAATTCTTAAAGTCAAAGAATATCATTCTAAAAACTATCTGCCCTACTTTAAAAGTCTGTATGGTTACTTCGGAGATGCTTTTTGAAGAGGATAAGGTTTTACTGGAAAAGCAATTCGGCATTCCCATTGTAAATGAATACGGTGCTTCGGAGCTGGATTTAATTGCTTTTCAGAATCCGGAAGGAGAATGGCAGGTCAATACAGAAACTTTATATGTTGAAATACTGGATGCTGATAATCGTCCGGTTCCTAACGGACAGGAAGGCCGCATTGTGATTACTTCTCTTTACAATAAAGCGCACCCCTTTATCCGTTATGATATTGGCGACATTGGCATACTGGATGAAAAGAGTACTCCTAAAAAAACGCTTTTAAAAACACTGGTTGGCAGAACCAACGATATTGCGGTTTTACCCAGTGGTAAAAAGTCGCCGGGACTTACCTTTTATTACGTTACCAAAAGCGTTATTGAAGATGACGGAAATGTAAAAGAGTTTATTATCCGGCAGCTCAAAACGGATACCTTTGAAATTGACTATGTGAGCGATCATGTATTAACCGCTTCACAAATTCAAAAAATTGAACAGGCAATCGCGCTTTATTTAGAACCCGGTCTGCTGTTTATTTTTAATCAAAAGGCTTCATTAGAGAGAACCAGCAGAGGAAAACTAAAGCAGTTCCAGTCGTTACTGTAGTTTTTCGGTATATCGCGGTTTGATCAGCAACTGTACAAACAGGAATCCTGCCATACATGCCAGCGCTTTGATTGCATTTAGTTTATGAAAATCGCGATATACATAGAAATTATGTTTGAGCAGTTTCCATTTTGAAGCAGAGATAGAATCTTTCCGGATCCTGTAGCAGGCAAGACTTTCCGGAACCGGATATGCTGTTTTTATTTTTGCTAAAACCGTTAGCCATAACATCCAGTCCTGTCGTTTCCGAAAGGATGGGATCGGAATTTTTCCGAAATAGTCCGTGTCGTAAATTCCGGTAAGGTTCCCAATAAAGTTGCAGAAGAACAGTTGCCGGTAAGATAGTTTTACCGGAGCTTTGATTCTCCTGTTTAAAGAGGCACCATGCTCATCAATGCAATCGTAAAAAGAAAAGGTAAACGGCAGTTTGTTGCTTTCCATGAAGGCGAGCTGCTTTTCCAGTTTTTCGGGTTTCCATACATCGTCGGCATCCAGAAAAGCAATGTATTTTCCGGTTGCTTTTTCCACCGCATGGTTTCTGGCTTTCCCGGCACCTGAATTTTCCGTAAGGGAGCATAATTTAATACGGTTGTCCTGTGCTGCAAATGATGTGACAATCCGGGTTGTTTCATCCGAAGAATGGTCATCAACAATGATCATTTCCCAATTTTCACAGGTCTGATTCTGAACCGAAAGTATGGTTTCGCTAATGTAGCGTGCGGAATTAAATGCAGGGGTTATTATGGATACCAAAGCCGGCATTAATAGGCTTTTTCGTCGCCTTTAACAGCGTT
Source organism: Flavobacterium inviolabile (assembly GCF_013389455.1). Classification (NCBI taxonomy): domain Bacteria; kingdom Pseudomonadati; phylum Bacteroidota; class Flavobacteriia; order Flavobacteriales; family Flavobacteriaceae; genus Flavobacterium; species Flavobacterium inviolabile. The sequence continues at coordinate 755,560 of NZ_CP058278.1, forward strand.
GTAAACGGTAAGGAATATGATTTTAAGATCCAGCAGCAACGACCAGTTTTCAAGGTAAAAGATATCGTATTTTACCCTGTTGATGATGTCGTAGTTGTTTTCTACTTCACCCCGGTACCCGTTCGTTTGTGCTAATCCGGTAATTCCCGGCTTGATAAAGTGTCTTACCATAAATTTGTCAACACTTCTGGCATACATTTCGGTATGGCTCACCATGTGTGGTCTTGGTCCCACCACCGACATATCCCCCAGCAATACGTTGAAGAATTGCGGTAATTCGTCAATACTTGTTTTACGGATAAACCGTCCTATACGGGTGATCCGCGGATCGTTTTTGGATACCTGTTCCAGATCGGCTATTTCATTAGGACGCATCGAACGGAATTTATAGCAGTTGAATTCCTTGTAATTCAATCCGTTTCTTTTTTGTTTAAAAAAGATCGGTCCCTTGGATTCCATTTTAATAAAAATTGCCAGTAATGGCGTGAGCCATGATAACAATCCTAAGATGATTAACAGGGAAAAGAAAATATCGAAGATCCTTTTTACTATTTTGTTAAAGGATTTGTCCAGCGGAATATTCCGCATGGAAATAATAGGGATATATCCGTAATAGTCGAAAACCAGATTTCGGGACAGTATTTCTTTACTGTCCGGTAGAAATTTCAGGATCTTCAGATTATTATCGGTGAAATCAACGAATTGATTGACTTCTTTATTTGTTAAATCGGACAAGGAGCAATAAATCTCATCTACATTTTTATCCAATACAAATTGAAGACACGCTTCAATGTTTTCTTCCTTGTTGCTTACATTGAACACCTTTTCCAGTTTATAGCCGTAGTCGGGATTGTCGTTGAAAAAGTCTTTTAACTGGACTACATTTTTACCATGGCCGACAATAACAACTCTTCTGAAGTTTCCTCCGAAAACAACCCGGAATCGTTTCAGGAAGTAAAAAACTGCCAGCTTGAACAAGGCTATTAATGCGATGGAAATAGTGGTGTATTTAATGGTCGCCGATGGTTCCGTATATTTTGAAAAATATCCGATATAGGCAAAACTAAGCACCAAAAACAACAGGTATTGTTTTAAAATTTTTCCTAAAATCTCTATTGCTTTGGTGTAGCGGTAAACTTCATAAAAACCGATATTAAAAGAGACGATGATCCAAGCGATACTGATAAAGATATTATAGAAACATCCTATTGTTTGCGGCAACAGGAATACCGTTAATACATTGATAATAATCAAGTCTAACAAATAGGAAAACGGTCTAATATATCCGGAATATCGGCCTGTATTTCTACGCACTAAAATATATATTTTGAGAAATCTTTATGCTCTTCTTTTAATAACTCTTCTGTTGATAAAGACCTGAAATAATCATAGGTTATCTTCATTCCTTCTTCTCTGGAAACTTTTGGCTCCCAGCCCAATATTTCTCTTGCCTTTGTAATGTCCGGCTGACGCTGTAATGGGTCATTTACAGGTAGCGGATGGTAAACCACCTTTTGTTCGGTACCGGTTAGTTTGATAATTTCTTCGGCAAAGTCTTTGATCGTGATCTCATCCGGGTTTCCGATATTAACCGGTAAAGCATAATCCGAATGCAATAGTCTGAAAATCCCCTCTACCTGATCGTCTACATAACAGAAAGAACGGGTTTGCGAACCATCGCCGAAAATAGTAAGATCTTCCCCTCGCAATGCCTGTCCGATAAAAGCCGGGATTACACGTCCGTCGTTTAATCGCATTCTCGGTCCGTAGGTATTAAAGATTCGTACGATTCTGGTTTCTACACCGTGAAAAGTGTGGTAAGCCATCGTTATGGATTCCTGAAAACGTTTTGCTTCATCATAAACGCCTCGCGGACCAATGGTATTTACATTTCCATAGTATTCTTCCGTTTGCGGGTGCACCAAAGGATCTCCATATACTTCCGAGGTGGATGCAATTAAAATCCTGGCTTTCTTAACACGGGCCAATCCTAAAAGATTGTGGGTTCCCAAAGAACCTACTTTAAGGGTTTGAATCGGAATTTTTAAATAGTCAATAGGACTTGCCGGTGAAGCAAAATGAAGTATATAATCCAGCTGACCCGGAACATGCACAAACTTTGTGATATCGTGATGATAAAACTCAAAGTTTTGGTCTTTAAATAAATGCTCTATATTTTTTAAGTCTCCGGTAATTAAATTATCCATTCCGATAACATAATATCCTTCTTTTATAAATCTATCACACAAATGAGACCCTAAAAATCCTGCAGCCCCTGTAATTAAAATTCTTTTCATTGTTGCCTTTTTACGGTTGCAAGATATAAAAATCCCGTGTTTTGATTCCATTAAAAATTAACAAACTTTAAGAATTAACACTAATTGCCTGCTCAATTTTTATTTCTTATCAAGAAAACCCTGTTTGTTTCGTTCTAAAATTTATATTTGCAGTACTTAATACTGTAGAATGATTCTATTTTATTAATATTACGGACACACAAAACAGTTAATCATATTGATTTTTCAATCAGTTTTACAACCTGATGTTGTTCGGGATTTCAAATATTCTTTGCTTTTGAACAAAGGAAGATTAGTGATTTGTTAATCTTCAGCATAGTGACGATTCTTAAATATTAAATAAAGGGAATCACAATGACATTATTATGCTGACGATTTGGATTATCCCGTTAATTGAAAAAATTAACCGGACGGAAATTATCAAAATTTATGATTAAAGACATTACCTTTATTACCGTAAACTATGCCCCTGAAGATACAGCAATAGGTTTATATACATCCCAATTAGCGGAATTTTTAGTTACTAAAGGTTATAATGTATCTGTAATTACAGGATTCCCTTATTATCCCATGTGGAAAATTCCTGAGAACTACCAGGACAAACCCCGGTATTATACCGAGGTTATTAATGGGGTTACCATTTACCGATACAAATTCTTTGTTCCGGAGAACAGAAACTTTTTTTATCGTACCTTACACATATTATCTTTTAATTTCGGAAATTTATTTAACCTGAAAAAGGTGCGAAAAGCCGATTTGGTTTTTTGTAATATTCCTTTTACAACCAATGTTGTACTGGGATTGTTTTTAAAATGGCGATTAAAAGCAAAATTATGGACCTCCATTAAAGATTTTGAATTTGATGCGGCCTATGAGTCCGGATTACTAAAACAGAATGTGGTAACCAGGGTATTCAAAACAATTTTATACAAAATTGAAGCTTACCTGTTTACAAAGTCCGATATTATCAGTTCGATCAGTTTTAAAATGGTAGACCGGATTAAACAGAAAGCACCCAGAACAAATCCTGTTTTTTTCCCGGATTGGGTGGATGTTGATTTTATCAATCCGGAGAATTATAAACATCACAGCTATATTTCTAAAGATAAGTTCACGATTTTATATTCCGGAAATATCGGTCAGAAACAAAACTGGGAAGTTTATATTACTTTAGCGAAAAAGTTAATTGCACATCCGGATATTGAATTCATCCTAGTGGGTGAAGGGGCTTATAAAACAGAATTGTTAGCCCGCCTGGAACAGGAAGGGCTTCTTGGTTTTATTAAATATTATGAGCCGATTCCTTATGAGGATTTATCCGATTTGTTATGCAGTGCCGATTTACACGTACTGTTTCAAAAATCGGATGTTATCGATTCGGTGATGCCGTCTAAAATACTGGGAATGATGAGCAGCGCACGTCCTTCGGTTATTACCGGAGATCTGAGCTCGGAAGTTGCCCGACATATTAATTCATCGCAGGGCTGGGGGTATTATACCAATGAGGATCCGGAATTAATACTGAATGCTATTCTGACCTTAAAAGAAGATAAAAATTTACAAACGGAAATAGGTAAAAAAGCACGAGCTTACATGATAGAAAATTTTTCAAAAAATATGATTTTGAATTCTTTCATTGAAAAAATTGATACTTTATAATTATGAAAAAAATAATAGTTTTAGGTGGTGGTGGTTTCATCGGTGGTCATTTAGCCAAAAGATTAAAAAATGAGGGTAATTTTGTTCGTATCTGTGACATCAAAAACCACGAATACTTTTCACATGAAGAGATTTGTAACGAATTTATAAAAGGAGATTTAACCGATCCTGTTCTGGTAGCACAGGTAATTGACGAAGGTGTTGATGAAGTATACCAGCTAGCTGCCGATATGGGTGGTGCCGGTTATATTTTTACCGGAGAAAATGATGCCAATGTGATGCACAATTCTGCCATGATTAATTTAAATGTGGCAAAAGAGTCTGTCGTAAAAAAAGTGAAAAAGGTTTTCTATTCTTCTTCTGCCTGTATGTATCCGGAATACAACCAGCTGGATCCTTCCAATCCAAACTGTGAAGAATCTTCGGCTTATCCGGCCAATCCGGATTCGGAATACGGTTGGGAAAAACTATTCTCCGAAAGATTATTTTTAGCATTCAACAGAAATTACAAACTGGATGTGCGTGTTGCACGTTTTCACAATATATTCGGTCCTCAGGGAACCTGGAAAGACGGTAAAGAAAAAGCACCTGCTGCCATGTGCAGAAAAGTTGCCGAATCGGAAGCCGGATCTCAGATTGAAGTTTGGGGCGATGGTCAGCAAACAAGATCTTTCTTATATGTTGACGAATGTGTGGAAGCCGTTTTAAGATTGATGGAATCCGACTTTTTAGGACCTGTAAATATCGGTTCGGAAGAGATGGTTACTATTAATCAGCTGGCACAAATGGCAATCGACATTTCCGGAAAAGATATTACGATCAAAAATATTGACGGACAGGAATTTATTGATAAATACGGTTTCAAATGCCCTACCGGTGTTCGTGGCCGAAATTCCGACAACCGATTGTATAAAGAAAAAATCGGCTGGGAAGTTTCAGAACCATTACGTGATGGTATGGTCAAAACGTTTACCTGGATCAATCAGATGGTTCATGAAAACAGTTACAAAATATAATTTCTGCTGAAGCAAATTTAAAATTTCAACGACAGTTTGAAATGAGTATGATCGCGATATGAATACTAAAAGTCCTCTGGCTTTATTCCAAAAACTAAAAAACAATCATCTTTTGATGAGCGGTTTTTATAAAGGCGGTTCCGGATTGGCACTGTTTATTTCAATTCCGCTATTGATTAAATACCTTGGAAAGGAAGATTACGGAATCTGGGTTTTAGTATTTACTGTTTTTCAATGGGTTTTACTTATGGATTTCGGAATCCAGAGTGCGCTGAAAACCAAAATTCCGATCCTGCTTCACAATAACGAAATCGAATTGATAAAAGGCTATATTAAAAGCACCTATAAATATAGTGCTTATATAGCCTTATCCATTTTTATACTCGCTACGGCTTATATTTCTTTCTTTGATATAAAAACAGCCTTAAATATTTCTTTTCATACCCAATCGTTTGTATGGCTGCTTTTTACAATTAATATTTTTTTCTTCTGCTGCAACTTAATTGCCGGTATCCATAAGTCGTTATATGTAGCCTATCTGAAAGGCAAATATGCCGAAGAATCCCTTGCCGTAAATCAGTTTGGTTTTCTTTTCCTGTTTTTTATCGCCATGTTAATCTTCCCGGATATTCGCCCGGAACATAAACTTTTACTGGTTTCCTTTTTAAATGGTTTTTTCTGTTTACTGGTAAATATAGGCTACACAATCCGTTTCTTTAAAATGGAAGGGTTAAATCTGAATACAAAACTGAAACCGCCTAAGGACTTTATCAGTGAAACGCTGAAGATCGGTATAAAATTTATGGTGATCCAATTGGGTATTATTTTGTTTTTTACGGTTGATAACTATATTATTTCCAATAATTTCAGCCCTAAAGACGTGGTTCCCTATGATACGGTAAATAAAATTTTCCAACTTCCCGTTATGATTTTATTTGCGGCATTATCGCCAATGTGGTCGATGTTTGCAAAAGATTATATTGAAAAAAAACGGCATAATTTATTGTTGAGCTTTAAACGTTTTAATCTGTTTTTTATAGGGATTACACTTTCTATTACATTTCTGGCTCTTATCTGTCCGTTCATTATCTCTATATGGATTAAAGAGCCGTTACCGATTCCGGACTATCTTATACTTTTAATTGCCTTTATAACAGCTATACGGATTTTTACGACCTTTTATACTAATTTCCTTAACGGTATCGGAAAACTAAACCGGTACACCGTTATTATAGTATTAAGTTTCTTTTTAAAAATTCCTTTAACGTATTTTTTAATATCTTTAGGATATGGGATAAATAGTGTTGCCCTATCCACATTGTTTATTTTAATTTTCTGGATCATTCTTATCCCTTTGGAATGCTACAGTATTGTGCGTAGTATTCCTAAATAGCCTCTTCATATGTATTTGATTTGGTGGCTGTTTTAAAATGCCACCAAATCAAATACATATGAAGAAACCCTACATTTTGTTTTTACTCTGTGTTTCGGGCTTATCCGGTTATACACAGCCAAACAATTATCGGATAAATTCGGCTTCTTTTTCTAACAATTCTCTTAACTACATCACGGGCGTTATTAATATACCGCTTACCTACACAACCCAGTTAAAAGAAAATGATTCGATAACCATCGCAATCCCTATCCCGGATGCTGTTATTAACGGTCCCGCTTTTTCTTATTACCCTAACCCTGTGGCCAATAAACTTTTTATACGGTATAACAAAGAGCTGGAGCTTCGTTTTGAAATCGAAATTTATAATGATTCCGGTCAATTGGTAATACAGCGATTCATATACAAAGAAACCGTTGTTGACTTATCCCAATTGATTAAAGGAACGTATACCGTTATCCCGAAAATTGAAGGTACCGAATCTTTTAAAATTATAAAAAACTAAACTTATGAAAAAAATCCTACTTATATTACTATCATTAGTATCATTCACGGTGTTTTCTCAGGCACCACAACTTATCAGTTATCAATCTATTGCTTATAACTCCAGTAATACTCCGATTATAAATAGCCCTATCGGTATTAAAATCAGCATTCTGAATCTCAGTGCAACCGGAACGGTCCTTTATAGTGAAAGACATACCCGAACCACCAATGCTCAGGGACTTTATGACCTGAATATTGGCGGTGGTACCGTGCTTTCCGGTACTTTCACAACTATTCCATGGGGAAGTGGCAATAAATATTTAAAGGTAGAACTGGACCCTACCGGCGGAACGAATTATACCGCCTCCGGAACGAGTCAGTTTTTAAGTGTTCCCTATGCCTTACACAGCGGTAGTGTCAGTAATGGTATTATGACTATCGACAAAGTAGGAACCTTACGCAGTACGATTGGCACTACCGAAGGCGATATCGTTTATGTAAGAGGCTATGCCAGTGATAATTACGGTGGTGGTGGCCACTTTATTTGGCGCGCCAGTGGTTATACTTCTTCGAATGATAATGGTGGTACGATTATTAAACCTACAATTACCAACCCTGCTAACGGACGATGGGTGCGCAATATTGAAGGGACCACTATTAATGTGAAATGGTTTGGTATTCTGGGTGATGGCACCAGCGATTATAGCTCACAGCTTGAAACATTAATCAATACATTTAAGGACACTTACGGCATAAAAATTGTTTTTCCAAAAGGAATCTATCGCTTAAAGAATATTAAGGTACCGACAGGTTTTACTTTTTCGGGCGAACAAGGTGTTAGCCATGATTTAAGTTATATGACACCAATTATTATAAGACCAGCCTTGGGCGCCCAGTACATTTTTAAGTTTGATAACGATACCAAAAATGCTTGCCTAGAAAATCTGAATATCGATGGTGAGGCTAATGTGGCAACAGGACAAAGCTTAATTGCGGCCGTTTTGTTTAACGGTAGTGCAAACCGTTTGTACAATAACAATATTGTGTATTGTAAACAACATTGTATATTAAGCAATAGTTTAATTGTATCCAGAATTGAAAACAATATGCTGCAAGGATTGTATATGCCTCCTGCCGGCCCTCCTCCTTCTCTTCCGTATGGTACAGATAACTCTGTTGACAATGGTCATATCGGTGCACTTCACCTTTCTTATGGGAATCAGGGATCAAACACAGGTATCGTTGACTGTTGGATCCTTAATAACGAAATCGGAATGTCTCCCTATTATGGTTATCTTAGAAACAATAATAGAAAAGCCGTTGCTTTTTTAGGAAACAGACTTCACGGCTCAGTTATTAGCGGCAATATTTTTGAAAACGGAGATAAAGGGGCCTTTCTTATGGATTGTACACTTAACCGTTTCTCAAACAATCGCTATGAATTTAACGGAAGTTCTGGTCTGGAAATGATTCGATGTGCAGAAAGCATCCTTAACGGTGAAGTTTTTACTGGCAATAGCATGGCTGCCAACGGTACTTATGATGATTTGGTACTCGACACCAGTACCAGTCCGGCTGAACAAAAATGCAGTGGTCTTACTTTTATGAATCCAATTTTTGTACCCGGAAACAACGGTTACAATCCTACTGATCGCTTACCCCGATACAATATAAACAGCTACGCTCCTAATTCCGGTGACTGGAAAGTGACTTTTGTGGCTCCCTATTTTCACGCTTTAAGCAGGGCAAATGGTTTCACTCCATACAATAAAACCACTAACGAAACGATTCCTTTTCTTATAGACAAATCATGCGTACAAAGCTGTCCATAATTACTTCTATTATCTCCTAAATCTGTTTTTCTGTCATATTTAAAAACCATCCTTTCTTTATTGATAAAGAAAGGATGGTTTTTATTTATTACCCCTCATCCGATTATTCTAAAAAGCTTCATAAAAAACAATATAATCCTATAAATCAATGCATTATAAATGTTTGTTTTTTACTTTTTATCATTTCGTGAAAATTTTCACTGAAATCTTCCTTTTTTAACTTGTATTACATTTTTTGTTCTTTTTTAGATTATTTTTGACACTCATAAATACTTAAAAAGTATTTTATTACTTTTATCCGCAGGAGTCTTGAGCATTTCCTGTTTTTCTTCATGAGCATGCAAAATATAATGTTTTGATTTACAACCCTTATGAATGAAAAATGCCACTAACAATCAGATTTAAATGAATAACTTTATATATAAAAATAAAAGCTTCTTATTAAAAGTGAAACGTTTTTTTAATTCTACTACAGGATTAGAAATAACGAAATATCCAACAGATGAATTAGCCAGAAGAATCGCTTTAATCAAGCACCATCAGATTGATGTTATTCTTGATATTGGTGCCAATATCGGGCAATTTGGCGGAGAGATCCGAAACTTAGGCTATAAAGGAGAGATTATTTCCTTTGAACCGATGAAAGAAGCCTTTCATAAATTATCTAAAAATGCTTCAGGCGATTCCAAATGGAAGACCTGTAATTACTCCATTGGGGAACGGGATGGCGAAACAACCATCAACATTTCCAAAAATTCTGTTAGCAGTTCCCTTTTAGAAAATCTTCCGCAGCTTACCGAAAGCGCTCCGGAGGCAGCTTTCGTTGAAAAAGAAGTCATTCAGATTAAAAAACTGGATAGTGTTTTTGAGGAACTGGGACTTGCCCATAAAAATATTTACCTGAAAATCGATACTCAGGGATATGAAGAAATGGTTTTGCTGGGAGCAGAAGAATCACTTAAATCTGTAAAAGGGATTCAAATTGAAATGTCTTTCATTCCGTCTTATAAAGGGACGCTGACTTTTGAAGAAATCAAAAAACGCCTTAATGATAAAGGTTTTCAGCTTGTTGCGATAGAAAATGGTTTTTATGATAAAAAAACAGGAATGCAGCTTGAAGTAGATGGTCTTTTTTACAGATAATTAAAACAGTCTTAATCAACATACCCCCCCTTTGTGAAAATAAAAAAACTCTCTATTGTTATTCCTGCCTATAATGAAGGCAATACTATTCATCTTATTCTTGACAAATTAAAAACTGTGGCACTTGATGGTAATATCGAAAAAGAAATTATCATCATTAACGATTGTTCGAAAGATAATACAGAAGAAGCGATTCATAACTATATTAGCCACAACCCCACACTGAATATTCAGTATTTCAAACACGAAATAAATAAAGGTAAAGGTGCTGCATTACATACCGGTATACTGAAAGCCAGTGGTGAGTATCTTATCATTCAGGATGCTGACCTGGAATACGACCCGGAAGAATATAATTTACTTCTTAAACCCGTATTAACCGGTTTTGCAGATGTTGTTTACGGTTCCCGTTTTATGGGTGGAAACCCGCATCGTGTTCTATTTTTCTGGCATACCATTGGAAATAAATTTTTAACGTTTCTCTCCAATATGTTTACGAATTTGAATCTTACGGACATGGAGACCTGTTATAAACTTTTTAACACCCAGATGATTCAATCCATTTCACTTCGAGAAAAACGTTTCGGCTTTGAACCGGAAGTTACCGCTAAAATCTCCAGGATTCCAAAGATTCGAATTTATGAAGTAGGTATCTCCTATTATGGAAGAACTTATGAAGAAGGTAAAAAGATTGGATGGAAAGATGGATTTAGAGCCATTTACTGTATTTTAAAATATGGATTGCTAAAAATAAAATAATCTAAGCTATGCTCATTTACGCCGCATGTGGTTTATTATTATTAATCCTGATTCGATATAATACCGTTGATAATATAAGAGAGTCCATCTTAAAAACTGCCCTTCTATTTTCTACTTTTATCGTATTCATTACAGAATTTTTAAGCTATTTTAAATCTTTGAATTTAATTTCCTTAAAAATCGGCTGGGGTATCCTTACTCTTCTTCTATTTTGTTTATTATTCAAAAACAGAAAAGAAACGTGGCGTATCCTGATACAGAAAGGCAATTCTATCATAAAGGCTTTCAGAGTATTATATTTTTACGAAAAATTAGTCTTGCTGCTAATCAGTGTCTGTACACTTCTCATATTTTATCAAGGCATTATTTATCCGCCCAACAATTGGGATTCGCTAACGTATCACATGTCCAGAATAATGTTTTGGATTGGAAACGAATCTATCAGTCATTTCCCAACTCATATTCTGAGGCATTTATACCAACCGCCTTTTGCAGAATATTTTATTCTGAATCTAAACCTGTTATCCGGAAATGACCTTTTCTCCAATAGCGTACAACTTCAGTTTTTAGTTCTCACACTTTTTAGTATTTATAGTATCTTAAGTTATTATAATGTAGGCCGATTTTACAAAATTCTTGCATTGCTTTTTGCTGTTACAATACCATCTGTAGAATTACAGGCCTCAACAACAAAAAATGATATCGTTTGTGCTTTTTTTGTGATAACTGCTTTGTTTTATTGTTTAAAAACATTTCACAATAGCAATTATAAAAACTTTATTTTTTTAGGTCTTAGTGTTGGTTTGGCAATGCTTACAAAGGGTACATCCTATGTTTTTTTAGCTCCCATCTTACTGGTTTTTGCTGTTTTTATTCTCCATAAGCTCTATAAAACAAAAAATGTAACATTACTGCCAAAGAGCGTTCTCTGTATGGTACTGGTTATTGTACTTAATGTAGGTCATTTTACAAGAAACTATGCTATAGATCACAATATACTTAACATAGATAAAGCGGAAGGGAAGATGTATTCTAATGATGAGATGGACCGATACCTCTTTTTTTCAAATTTTCTAAAAAACGTGGGGCTTCATTGTGGTTATCCCATCACCGAAGAAGCAGATCAATATATTAAGGATGTTCATTATGATTTTGAAATCTTTATAGACAGTCCGTTAACCAATTATTTCTCAATGCCATATCATGGCGCTGAAGATTCAACACATGAGGATTTAGTTTCCAATACTGCACATATACTTCTGATAGCCCTTGCCTCAGCAATAATTTTATTATTCGGTTTTTTCCGGTTCAGAAAAAATCGTTCCATCTTATTATTGCTACTCGTGATTATATTACAAATAGCCCTATTTATCGGATATTTAAAATGGCAACCTTGGCATACCCGATTACACATACCTATTTTCCTGCTTTCAACCTGTCTTATCTTTTTAGCTATAAACGTTTGCAAATATTTTAAATGGATTGTAATTCTATATACTCCTGTTATCTTATTTAGTTTTTGGTTTTATTTTATAAATAACAGTTTAAGACCAATCATCAGTAGTGAAGATTTTACAAAAGCAATCAATCTCAATGATACCAGGTATAAAAAGTACTTTAGTAACCGGCTACAGGTATATCCGGAATATCAACAAATAGCAACATTACTCAAAGAAAATAATCCTAAAAAAGTGGGATTAATATTAAGTGATTGGGAATATCCATTATTTGCCGACTCCTATAATGTAAAAAAAGAACTTAGAGCTATTAATGTAACCAATATCACGAATAAGATTATTCAGGACACCGACAATATTACCATTATTGTATCCGATAAAGACAAAAAGGAATATATTCAATATCAGGGTAAAAAATATGTCAACCAAACAATGGATAACACCTTCATATGGCTATATAAATTGCAATAAAAAGTAACTTTTCTGATTAAATAAATACAATTTTCAAGTTACAAATATTAATATATTTTATACATTTGAACCTTAACTTTGATTCACCTTAAACCAAATTCATCTTTTATGAAATCATTAATCAAGTATTTTTTTCTGCTAACAACTTTATTTTTAGTTTCTTGTGGTTCTGAAACAAAAAAAGAAAGTGAAAATGCCGTTTCTGAAACAAAAAGCAAGCAAGTAGAATTAACCGTTGAATTTAAAAGTCCTGTTAATGACCGCTTTAAAGTATTTTACACTGTTGTTCCCAATGTTGAAATTACCGGTGAATACATGATGACAAAATATACTTACGGCAGCAATGATATGCAAAAAATTGTCTTTACTTTCCCGGTTGGAGCACTTCCTTATAAATTAAGACTGGATGTAGGAGAAAATCAAAGTGTTGATAACATTACCATTAAAAATATCTCTTTAGATTATAAAGACATCCATATTGATGGTGACAATGGCGAGTTTATGAACCAATGGTCTCCTAACGAATCACTTAAATATGATGACCAAAATTTTGTTTACAACTTAATTCCTGTAAACGGGAAAAAAGGTCCTGTATTTATCGCAAACATTGAATTGGAGAAAAAATTAAGAAAATTCAGAAAGTAATATTTCTGAATTTTCTTCCAAACTTATCATAAATGGGGTCTAAATCAGCATTTTTAGTTTTTTTCACATTAATCTTTGCGGGTTTATTTCTTTTCTTTAGTAGCCCCATTTTAGTAAAGTTGAGCTTTTTTGTAAACTTTATTGTACTATGGATCTTTACCTATTACAATATCTATATTGAAAAAAGGTTCTCTCCGTTTTTAAGCGTTTATCTGGTTTTTAACCTGCTCTTCTTTATTGTTGCTCCAATAGTCCAGATTGACAGTATTGTATCCGGCTATATGGAAAGCGGAAAATTCATACAGAAATTTCCGTTTGAAGAAAACATCTGTATTCGTGCCAATCTGTACCTTCTTGTTTTTCACATTATATTCTTTATCAGTTATTTGAAGTTTAATGAAAAAACGGATTCCCTGCCCGATAATCACTATTATAATTCCTATAAAAATTCACCGGTAATTCTTACCGGGTTATTTGTACTGACAATACTGATTGTACTCATCAATTTAGAGACCATCATCTTTCAGTATCAGAATGAATTCTATAAGGAAGTTGAAGCAACCAGTACTTCAAGCTACCTGATTGTCCAGAAGTTTTTATTCTTTATTCCGATGTTCGGAATAATTCTGTCCTACTTCTACCTTCAGAATAATAAGCAAAAAAATACTAATTTTTATTTTGTCGTATTTTATCTGGTTTTCTTTCTTGGCATTACCTTGATGTTAAAAAACCCGTTAACCGAAAAAAGAAATGCACTTGGGCCTATTTACATAACCCTGATTTTTATCTTTTTCAAAAAATATATTGATACCAACTTTAAGACCGTTCGTTTTATGTTTTTATCAATGATTCTATTATTCCCTTTACTAACGATCATTACACACTCCAGATATTCGCTGAGTCAGATGATTACCAAGCCACATACGATTATAAAAAATATCGAGTACCTTCATGTAACAGATGCTTTCAATTCGTTGCATTATGATGCTTACCCTAATTTTTTAGCCACAATTGACTTTCATGACAAAAAAGAGGTAGTTGTTGGGAAACAGTTATTGGGCAGTGTATTCTTTTTTGTTCCCCGAAGTATTTGGAAAGAGAAACCGGAAACAACCGGCTTTAAAGTTGGTAATTATTTAATCGACAAGTATAAGTTTAATTTCGATAATTTATCGAACCCGTATATCTCCGAAGGTTATATCAATTTCGGTCTAATCGGCATACTACTTTTCCCGATTGCACTGGCTTACTTTTTCTCAAGAATGGTTTTATGGGTACGAAGCCAGGATTATCTGAAAGTGATTTTTGCTTTTTATACCGCAATTTATTTAATGTACTTCTTAAGAGGGGATTTAACCAATGGAATAGCCTATCTCGTTGCTTTCTGGTTAGCGATAATATTTGTTCCCAAATCAATGTTTGCTTTATTAAAATATTATGAAAGAAAAAACTAATCTTTTTTCAAAACTTGTCAACCTTTCATTACTGCTTTGCAGCATTATATTATTAATCCCGAATAAATTTAAAGCCTACCCTATTATTTTATTAGGTGTATCAGCCATTTTTTACTATATAAAAAATCGTACGGAACAAAAATTTCCTTTTAAAAAAGTTGGTCTTCTTAGCCTGCTTTTCCTTATTTTTATTGTCAGCATAGCCTATACGGGCGATTTAAAAAGTGCTTTTACCAAATTATCAACAATGTCTTCGTTGTTGGTATTTCCTGTAATTTTCGGGCTGCTCGATGCCTCTGATTACCGGTTAAAAACAACGATAGAAAAACGTTTTTTTCTATTATTCATTTTTTCGAATGTTCTTTTTATAATCGTTAGTTTCTGCTATTTCTGGAATCAGGAATTTAATTTTTCCGAAACAATCGTCCATTATTCCAATCTGGTTAGTCTCCGATTCGGAGCTTTTTCAATGCATCCGATCTATTTTTCCTTATATGTTGGCGTGGCCATGCTAATGCTTGTTCATACTATTAAACAGGAAAAGAACATCCTTAACAAGATCGGATATATCATGGTGTTTGCCTTTTTTGGGGTCATAATGGCTATCCTGATGCGAAAAGGTCCGATAATTTACCTGATGCTCTCTTTACTCTTGTTAATGTTCTTTTATTTTAAGATAAAAAAAGCGGTCGTAGCCTTGGGTGTTTTAACTCTAATTATCGCTTTATCCATACAATACCTTCCCAAGTATAAAAATATAAACCGTTTTGAAGAATTGGTAAATCTGAACAATACCGGTAAATCATCTACCAATGCCCGGATTAACATTTACCACTGTGCTGTTGAAAAAATAGCAGAAAAACCGTTTTTGGGTTACGGTATTGGCGGGGTTCAGAGCCACCTTGATGAGTGCTATACAGCTAAAAAGATTACTTTTGAAGACAATACAAAATCCTATAACAGTCATAATCAGTATTTTGGAATAATACTTACCGTTGGTATCTTTGGCTTTTTGCTTTATTTAGCATCCCTGTATCAGATAATCAAAGTTTATATTTCAAAAAGATCATTCCTGGGTATCAGTATTTTAGCCTTTTTTCTTCTTAATTTTTTAAGTGAAAATCTTATTGAACGTGAAAACGGAGCCTTATTATATGCTTTGCTGTTATGTTTCTTCTTTTATAAAAAAGAGGAATCATATAGCTGACTATAGAATTCATGGGTTTCCCTGCTGCATTTTTCCCAGCTGTATTTTTTGGATTGTTCAAAACCTTTCTCCAGTAAGGCTGTTTTAAAATCATCATTGGCCAAGTTTTCCATTGCCTTTTTAAAATTCGCTTCATTAAGGGTATCAAAAAGTATCGCCGCCGTTCCGCCCACTTCCCTGATAACCGGCTGATTGTATCCTATAACCGGACATCCGGAACGCATGGCTTCAATAACCGGAATCCCAAAACCTTCATATTCGGAAGGATATAATAATGCCTGGGCACCGTTGTATAAAACATTCAGGTATTTATTCTCAATCGATTTTATATGAACAATCTGATTAAAATCTACCGTCTGCAATGATTTTAATTCCTTTGGTGTGAAGTTTCCGCCGCCAATTGTAACCAATATCAGCTCTTTATCCAGTTTTAAAAGATTGGCTACATAGTTGAAGTTTTTGTAGTTTGTCCGGTTTCCGACAAAAAGAATGTACTTCCTGCCCAAAATCTTGTAATTGCTCAGAAACTGATTTTCATCCGCCGAAAGCTCACTGATTGGAAAATAATCATCACTTACGCCAATATAAATTACTTCCGCTTTTTGCTTTTTTGTTATCGGACAAAACTTCTTCAGATCACTATAGGTATTTTCAGAAACACAGATAATTCCCTGCGATCGCTTTATCGAATCGTACTTGATTTTGTTGTGAATAATTTTTTTATGTAACGGGGAATAGAAATTGTGTATAAAGTCATGAATTGTGGTGATCTCAATAATTTCTTTTGTGCTTTTTAACGCTCTGTAGTAACTGGAATGGTAAATAGCCTTGTCTTCCTTTATTTCATGGTTTATCGGCCGGATTCTGGACAAAAGGCTGCTTTTCAAATGTATTAACTGTTCCTCATCTATGGTCAGCATTTTTCTATGAAAATTCTCCCTGGCCTTATCGTCCTCCAGAAAGTAAACGTTGTCGGTATTGCGATTCTGAATGTATTTTGTAAGTTCAAACCAGTAATTGGACACTCCTCCGTTTGTAACATTGGAATAAATGATATTATCTAAATAAATATTCATATCTGAAGATGATGCTGATTTAAATTATATAAAAAGTCACGGGACAAGCCTCACTGTTATTACAATCTCAGAACACTTAATACCAAAAGCAATGGTTACATTTAAAATATGGAAAGCAATTTGCATCGTAACTGCGGTTCCGCATTATTGTAATGAGAAATCTTTAACGAATATAGAAAAACAAAAATGGAATTACTTTGAAAAGCGCTTTCAAATTAAATTTTAACAGTAAGCAGTGCCTTTTCCCAGGAATTTGCTTCTATTTTAAAAACCGTAGTAATTTTACTTTTATCCAGAACACTATACTTCGGTCTTTTCGCCGGTGTTGGATAAGCCGATGTCGGAATCGGATTTAGTTCAATCGTGACACCATTAACCTCAAATATTTTTTTGGCAAAATCAAACCAGCTGCAAACTCCTTCATTGCTAAAATTATAAATCCCGTAATTTTCTTTAGCACTTGTGATGATTTGTAATAACGCTTTTGCCAGATCCACCGCATACGTTGGCGTACCTATTTGATCATTAACAACATTCAGCGTATCTCTTTCTGAAGCCAGTCGCAACATGGTTTTCATAAAGTTATTCCCAAATTCCGAATATACCCATGAGGTTCTGATAATATAATATTTTTCTGCGATTTGTTGTATTACCTGCTCACCTTCTAATTTTGTTTGTCCATAAACGCCCGTAGGATTGGGCTGGTCTTCTTCTGTATAAGGGGTATCTTTATTTCCGTCAAAGACAAAATCGGTTGAAATATGCAGTAAAACCGTATCAAAATCTTTACACACTTCCGCCAGATACTGTGCGCCGGTAACATTTATGGAATAGGCTTTTTCCGGTTCGCTTTCTGCCTTATCCACAGCAGTATATGCTGCAGCATTAATGCAATAATCCGGTTTTACTTTTAAAAAAAAGTCGGTAATATTTTCTTTATTCGTAATATCGATCTCTGTCGATGTTGCAAAGAAAAATGTTATTTCTGGGTAGTTTTTCGCAATAGCCTGGATGGACTGACCCAGCTGCCCTGCTGCTCCGGTAACTAAAACTACCATACTTTCTTAGCATTATTGAGTTCCGGCAACTGTGTGTCTTTCTCGGAGATCAGCAACTCTTCCTGTTTTAATTGCCAATTGATATTCAGTTGGGCATCATTGTAGATTATGCCACCTTCTGATTCTTTATTGTAAAAATTATCACATTTATAGAAAAAGGTCGCTGTTTCACTCAACACCAAAAATCCGTGAGCAAAACCGCGCGGAATAAACAACTGTCGCTGATTTTCGGCAGACAGTACTTCGGCTACATACTGTCCGTATGTTTCCGACTCCGGACGAATGTCAACCGCTACATCCAGTACTTCACCCTGCAGTACGCGGACCAGTTTCGCCTGAGCGTATTCGCCCGATTGATAATGCAATCCCCGCAGCACTCCTTTAGAGGAAAAAGACTGATTGTCCTGAACAAATTTTACGGATTGTTCAACACCGTCCTGAAATGTTTTTTCGTTAAAACTCTCCATGAAATAGCCTCTTGAGTCATGAATAACTTTAGGCTCAAGAATAAAACATCCTGATAGTTTTGTAGGAATAAAATTCATGCTGTTTATTGTAATAATCCTAATAAGTGTGTTCCGTATCCGCTTTTTAATAACGGTTGTGCCAGTTCGTTTAATTGTTCGGCATTGATGAATCCCATTTTATAGGCCGCTTCTTCAATTGCCCCTATTTTCAGTCCCTGACGCTCTTCAATAACCTGGACAAACTGCCCGGCCTGCATTAACGATTGGAACGTACCGGTATCCAGCCAGGCGGTACCTCTGTCCAAAATACTCACCTGCAGTTTTCCCTGCTCCAGATATGCTTTATTGACATCCGTAATTTCAAGTTCTCCCCTATGGCTTGGTTTGATGCGCTGTGCAATAGCAACAACATTGTTATCATAGAAGTAAATCCCCGGAACCGCATAATTCGATTTCGGATAGATCGGTTTTTCTTCAATGGAAAGTACCTTTCCGTCTTTGTCAAAATCCACAACGCCATAACGTTCCGGATCATGCACATGATAGGCATAAATAATTCCGCCGTCCGGGTTGTTATTCGCCTGCAGTAATTCGGCCAATCCGGTACCGTAGAAAATATTATCGCCCAGGATTAACGCTACTTTATCCTCTTTAATAAAATCTTTTCCAATAATAAATGCCTCAGCCAATCCATTCGGATGTTCCTGTTCAGCATATTCAAAACGGCAGCCCAAACGGCTTCCGTCTCCCAGCAATTGTCGGAATAAAGGTAAATCATGCGGCGTTGAAATAATTAATATTTCACGAATTCCTGCCCACATTAATGTTGATAACGGATAATAAATCATCGGTTTATCATAAATAGGCATCAGCTGTTTGCTAACGGCTAATGTCAGTGGGTGCAATCGGGTTCCGGAACCTCCGGCTAAAATTATTCCTTTCATGTATAATTGCTGTAATTCGAAAATGAATCTTTATTATTGCTTCTTCATTTTATCCAGATACCACGAAATCGTTTTACGGATTCCGGTTTCAAAATTTTCATCTGCTTTCCATCCCAATCCGGTTTCAATTTTACCGGCATCAATAGCATATCGCAAATCGTGTCCCGGTCTGTCCTTAACAAAAACAATCTGGTCCTGGTAATTGCCTTCCTTTTTTGGAGATACTTCGTTTAAAATATCACAAATCGTATGGGCAATATATAAATTGTCCCGTTCATTTCTTCCGCCTATATTATAGGTCTCTCCTGCTTTCCCGTTTTTAAAAACAAGCGCAATCCCTTTGCAATGATCGGTTACATATAACCAGTCTCTAACGTTTTTACCATCTCCGTAAATCGGAATGTTTTCCCCGGAAATAGCTTTGCGTATAATTGTTGGTATTAATTTTTCATTATGCTGTTTCGGACCGTAATTGTTCGAACAGTTTGTGGTTACCACATTCATACCATACGTATGGAAATAACTTCTTACAATCATGTCGGAAGAAGCTTTAGACGCAGAATATGGGCTATTTGGTGCATAAGGCGTTTGTTCTGTAAACAGGCCTGTAGCTCCTAAAGTGCCATATACCTCATCTGTTGAAATATGGTGAAATCGTGCCGATTCATAACCTTCTTTATACTGGCCAGGTCCAACCATCCAATGCTTCCGGGCACTGTCCAAAAGATGGAATGTCCCCAACACATTGGTCTTGATAAATGCTTCCGGACCGGAAATGGAATTGTCCACATGCGATTCGGCAGCAAAATGGATTACTCCGGAAAAATTATATTTTTCAAAAAGCTGCTCAATCAATTCTTTATCACAAATATCCCCTTTAACAAAGGTGTACTGTTTGTGATTTTCAACCTCTTTCAGATTGGATAGATCTCCTGCATAGGTAAGCAAATCCAGGTTAACTACATGGATATCCGGATTATTCTCAATAAAATAGGTTACGAAGTTAGCACCAATAAATCCTGCACCACCTGTAATTAAAATATGCTTCATTATTTATGCTAAATTTCTTTTTTTCATTTGTCTTTTATAAAAGGCAATAAACATTCCTGAAGCCATGAATAAACCGATAAAAAGAACGGGTAAAACAAGTTTTAATTTACCGTTTATCAGTTTTGTATTTCTGATATTCATAACAGAACTGCTCTCTTTTACAATCGAATTATAGTTTTGCAACTCAATGTTCAGGTAGCCCATCTCTCTGATTAACTGGTCTTTTGTTTTAAGCACCTCGTTCAACTGTGTATTCTCATTGTAATAAACCAGTTTATCACTTTTTTGTTGCCCGCCAATACTTCCTGACAATTGGTTTAAAATACCATTAATCTGGTTGATTGTTTCTTCATTTGTTTTAATCTTAAGATTAAGATTGTTAATGCGCTCTTTCTGAACAATTCTAAAATATTCACTGTCGTTAAGATATTTTAAAATCGGGTCAATCGTTTTACTTCTGTCCGTCATTCCAACGGTTACAAAAGATATTGAATGGTATTTATAGTTTTTACTGGTTACATTGTCTTCCAGTATTTTTTTCATATCACCATCTTCAGCCATCAATTTGATCATTTGAAAATTTTGTTCGCTATTTTCAATGAATCGGTAAATATCAACAACCGGCTCTACTTCGATCTCTCCTAATTTTTTAGAATTTTTGATTCCTAACTTTCCTAAGAACTCCGTATCTCCTTCTTTGATTTTTGCATTCAGTAATTCAACTTTCGAGTACAGGTAATCAATACTTTCAAAATTTGGAATGACAATAATCTGGTTGTCATATACTTTATCTGACTTGTCTAAATAATATCCTAATCCGGCTCCTACAACAAACAAAACCGCTATTATAATTATATTTCTTTTCAGAAATAAGATTCCTTCAAAAATCCAATCTAAAAACGATTGAAAAGCATTGTTTATTTTCTTTGAAATTTGTGATAAATCGATGTCCTGATCTTGTGGATTGGTGTTAGGATTGTTATTCATGAGAAAGTAATGGTTATTTGATATTGAAAATTTGTTCTAAAATCTTAATTGTAATTAAATAGGTTGGTTTCACTCCTGTTGTTCCCAATCCTCCGGAAGCCAATGTACTTCCTGTTTCTAACGGGTTATCCGATGCATAATAAGCATAACGGACTTTTACGTTAGACGGAATGCTCTTTCTGATTTTGGAAGCCGACTGAATTGCTTTTTGATAATAAGCCCCTTCCATTTCCAGTCCGATTACTCCCCAGGTGGATTCATGGAAAAATTTCAGTAAATCCTTATTCTGTAAAGACGTTCCTAAAACCGTTATCATTGGTCCTGCAAAAACAGGTATATCATTGCCTACAAACATTTCGGCAGACAGTTCATTATCGAATGGATAATTATCTCCTGTTCCCTCATTGATGTGTGCCGAAGGAATCATAATGTCTCCTTTTCCGCCTTCTAAAATTCCGGCTTTACCCATAATCGAAACCGATGCAACATTCAGGAATAATTTTCCTTCATCGTTTTTATACGGTTTTAAAAGCTCATCAATAGTCTCATAAGCCTGCTCACCGAAAGCATAATCCATTACAATGATAACCGGATGCTCTCCTTCTACCGTTGCTTTTGGAAATGCCGATTTATTCCAGTCAATTTTTGCCGTATCAAAAATCTGAACGTCAATATTGGTTCCGGATGTATCCGGTAATGAAATCATTCCGTGTTTTGTAGCAAATTCTTCTACTTTCGAGCGAACATCGCTATTTCCGGATTTACTCAGCTCTTCATAAATAACAAAGTCCGATTGGTCTTTGAATTTTGCTTTTAATACATGAGTTGCAAAAAGGGAATTCATCACACTGTGCATATTCGCACTGATAACGTGAATAGGTCTGTCAATCAATTTGTTCTTTTGCAGAACTTTCTTGATGTTGTTTGCCCAGATCTCACCGTGTATGTGATGTCCTAAACGCTCTCTTAAAATCGGGCTGAACGTAATTGTTCTTTTGTTATTGTCAACCACTTCTTCTATGGCCAGTTTTCCTAACCAGTAAATAATGTGCAGGAAACGTTCCGGTGCCTGTTGTGTGGCAAAATCATCATAGATATCCAGAACCTCAGCAAATGTTCTTCCCAAAATATTGGACACGTGGGAAATTGCTTTTTCTCTTTCCACCAGTGTCAGTTTTTTGTTCTGCAGGATCACCTGTTCCAGCTTTTCCCAGTCACGGGTCAATCTTCCGTCCTCATCAATCAAAACCCTGTCCTTGATTTTATGCGACTCGATAAAGATAAAGGTAAGATGCGTTAAAATATCATAGATATCCGAACGTCCTCTCGTGATTTCGATATTCATCTGCTCATCGTCAATACGGTAACAGTTTCTCTTTCTTTTCGGAGGAACTATTGCCTGGAAATGCGATTTGGAATATCCTTCATCTGAGGTCAGATTGATATAACGGCATTCTTCTATTCCTATCGGTAAACGTTCAATTACATACAGTAATCCGTTTAACTCTACTTTTTCTTCTGCTATGGAACCATATATTTCAGGACGCAAAGACAATAATGCTTCCCGTAATGTTTCTCCTGAAACCCCCATTGGTTTATAGAATCCTCTATTGAACAAATGACGCATGGTAATATACAAACGTTCAATTGCTGCCGATGATTCCTGTGCGCGTGAACGCGAAATGTTTTTAATCTCTTTCATATTTCTTTCTATTTACTAACCTACAAATGTAGGATTTTTATTTTTTAGTTTGTCAACGTTTCCTTTAAAGCAAATTCCCGGGAAACGATACGGTTTGCCGCAATTAAAAATAGCACTTAAACAAATCGATTTATATTATTTTTTCGTTAGCTTATCGGCAATCTTCCGGTCATTCGACAATCTCGGCAATTTATTCTGTCCGCCCAATTTTCCTTCCGATTTCATATAATCGTGAAACGCGTTTTTAACAACCGGTGTTACCACCACTGTCCGCAATACATTACCGGAAATTAAATCGTCATAATACACATTCTGCTTTCGCATCGCCTGATCGATCTTTAATTCAAATTCCGACAGTTTTTCCGGTTCCTGTTCAAATTCAATAAACCATTCATGATACGGTAATCCTTCTTCTGGCGTGATTTGCGGCGCAACCGTAAACTCATTTATACGAATAGCGGTAGCTGCCATTGCCTCCTGTAAAGCCGCTTCCACTTCTTTTCCGATAACATGCTCTCCAAAAGCCGAAATATAATGTTTAATTCTTCCGGAAACAATAACACGGTAGGGCGCTAAACTGGTAAACTGAACCGTATCGCCGATATTATAAGACCAAAGCCCGGCATTGGTAGAAATAATCAGGACATAATTCACGCCCAATTCCACTTCTCCAATCGTATACCTTTTAGGACTGTCCTTGAAAAAATCCTCACTTTTAATGAACTCATAGAAAATTCCGGAGTTCAGCAGCAGCAGCATTCCTTTCTCTTTTTGCGTATCCTGGTATGCAAAAAACCCTTCCGAAGCCGGAAACAGTTCAATACTGTCTACCCTTCTCCCGATCAGGTCTTCAAACTTGGCACGATAGGGTTCGTAGTTCACACCGCCGTAAATAAACAAATTAAAATTCTTGAAAATTTCACCAACCGGTTTTTGCCCTTTCTCTTTCAGCTTTTCAAAATACATTTGAACCCAGGAAGGAATCCCGGAAATAACCATCATGTTTTCGTCATAGGTTTCTTCCACTATGGCATTCACTTTGGTTTCCCAGTCTTCAATACAATTGGTTTCCCAGCTCGGCATTCTGTTTCGTTGCAGGTATTTCGGCACATAATGCGCCACAATTCCGGAAAGACGTCCCAGTTTTATGCCGTTTTTTTCTTCCAGTATCGGACTTCCCTGCAAAAAAATCATCTTGCCATCCACAAATTTGGCATTCCCGGTTTCATGAATATAATGCAAGATCGCATTCCGGGCAGCTTCTATGTGAAAAGGCATGGATTCTTTCGTAAGCGGAATGTATTTGGCACCGGAAGTGGTTCCGGAAGTTTTGGCAAGATAAATCGGTTTCCCTTTCCACAAAACATCTTCTTCCCCTTTTACCATACGGTCAATATACGGTTTTAACTCCTCATAATCCCGTACAGGAACCTGTTTCTGGAAATCTGCAATAGTGGTAATCGCCGAAAAATTATGGTCTTTGCCAAAATGGGTCTGTCTGGCATTTTGAATTAACTCAGAAAAAACTTTTTCCTGTGTGGCAACAGGGTTTTTCGCCCACTGCTGTGTTTTATTGTATATGTTTTTCGCTAATATTTTAGCAACAATCGATTTTATCGACATTGGATCTTAATTATAATTAGTCGCAAACTTTTTACGTATTGCTTTTTCGGTTCTGTAAATGGGTATAAAAACAAAGACCAGTACGATGGCAATACTGACTACAAATTCTATTTCACTTTTTACGTTGATTACCAGGTTAATCATCGAAATCAGCACTAAAAAGAAACCGCTTTTGATGATTTCTTTAGCCGAATATTTCTGGGCAAAATTCCAGCGCTCTGTCGACTGCATGGAAGCAGCAGTCCGGTAACCGTATAAACCGTTAATCTTCCCGGGCGGAAACAAATACAAAACCATACCGGTTATAATAAATATCCCTCCGGCCAGTAACGGCAACTGTAATAACGCACGAATCCACTCCATAATATACTATTCAAAATCAATAAACTGCGTCGGGTCAATCGGGTAGCCATCCTTCCAGAGCTCAAAATAAAGCTGCACATCCGGATGAATTCCGGTCATTCCGGCCAGCGCAACCACTTCGCCCGATTTTACAACATCTCCTTCCGACTTTGTCAAAGATGCCGCTCGTTTGTAAACGGAAATAATCCCGTCATTATGACGGATAATAATTACCTGCCCGTTTGTAGGTGTCCAGTCGGCAAAAACAACGGTTCCGTTGGCAATCGACTTTATCGGTGTATTCTTAGTTAACGCAATACTCACAAAAAAGTGTTTGTTCTTTGCATTATATTTTTCGGCAATATGTCCTTTTACCGGCGGTAGTAATACCAGGTTCACTCTTGGTTTTGCCTTTTCAAAAACATTGTATTTGTCTTCCAAAGCCACCTGTTCCCGTAGCTTTAAATCGGTTTTAGACGGATTTAAAGCGACCGTTTCCACTTTGTCTTTCTGTTCTACCTTAATGGAATCCTTATTTAGTTTTGCATATTCCAGATCGCCGGTGAGCACTTTCTTGATCGATTCTACATACAGGTTGTTTTGCCTGATGGCTCTTTCCAGCGAATCCGATTTCATTGCCAGCTGCGTTGCTTCCCTTTTCAGTTTGGTTGAAGAGTATCCCGGAATGTATTCCCGAAGCGGTGTAAAAGCAATAATAAAGGTGGTTCCGGTAATTAAAAAAATAGTCGAAATGGTCAGGCTGACGAAAACATTCATCAGGTTTAATTTCAATGAAAAAATCTCTTCAAATGTATCTTCGTTCAATATAACCAACCGGTTTTTATTGAATAACTTCTTTTTTAAAAGCTGTCTCTTTAGTCTCTTTGCAGACATTTTATTGGTTTAATTCACAAATATAATAATTTAATATTCGCTTTCTTAATCCTTAATGTATATTGGTTTTTAGCAATTAGGTTAAAGAAATCCTAAATTTTAGCCGTCAATACTAAAAAGCTCTAAATATTTATTCGTCAAATCGTATTTATACCTAACTTTGTTCTCTCTTTGATGAAATAAACTTTTTGAAATAATAAACACATTAACAATGGGAAAGCTTGGTGCAACAGAAATAATATTAATCGTAGTAGTAATTGTTCTTCTATTCGGTGGTAAAAAAATTCCTGAATTGATGAAAGGTTTAGGTTCCGGTATTAAGGAATTTAAAAATGCTGCTAAAGACGATCAACCTTCCAATACTAAGAAAGAAGAAACTAAAGAGTAATTTTTTGTAATACTTTTTTTTAGAGGCTGTAAAAGTAAACGACTTTTTAAACTTGGATTTCTATATTTTTATTCCTTAGAAATCCTGAAATATAAAAAGAGGCTGTTTGTTTTTTACAGCCTCTTTTTGTTTATAGTATCATACTCAATTGTATTCTTTTACGGTCTTCATCCACTTCGGTCACTTTTACCTGTACATGCTGGTGCAGCTTGACCACTTCATTCACATCGCTCACAAAACCTTCTTTGAGCTGTGAAATATGAACCAGTCCGCTTTCTTTAATTCCGATGTCTACAAAACAGCCAAAATTGGTAATGTTATTCACAATTCCCGGCAATACCATTCCGGTTCTTATATCTTTAATTGATTTTACATTCGCATCAAATTCGAATACTTTAGCCGATTTTCGCGGATCCAGTCCCGGTTTTTCCAATTCTTTTACGATATCTTTCAAACTCAGCAAACCAATCTCCTCTGTAATATAATTTTCCAGCTGGATCTGCCCGATCTTCTCCTTGTTTGCAATCAGTTCGTTAACCGATATTTTAAGATCCTTCGCCATTTTTTCCACGATCTTATAGGCTTCCGGATGCACGGCCGAATTGTCCAGCGGATTTTTAGCATTGCTGATGCGGATAAAAGCCGCCGCCTGCTGAAAGGCTTTTTCGCCCAGTCGCGGTACTTTCTTTAACTGGCTTCTGCTTTCAAAAGCTCCGTTTTCGGAACGATAGGCAACAATATTCTCCGCCATCTTCTCCCCGATTCCCGACACATAGCTCAACAACGATTTACTCGCCGTGTTGATATTGATTCCCACAGAGTTTACACAACGGGTAACCACCGTGTCCAGTTCATTTTTCAGCAACGACTGGTCTACATCATGCTGGTATTGCCCCACTCCGATTGATTTCGGGTCGATCTTAACCAGTTCTGCTAACGGATCCGACAAACGACGACCAATAGAAACGGCACCTCTAACGGTAATATCGTAATTCGGGAATTCATCACGGGCAATTTTAGATGCGGAATAAATCGAAGCTCCGGCTTCGCTCACCACAAATACCTGCAGCAGTTTATCAAAGACTATTTTTTTAATAAAAAACTCGGTTTCTCTCGAAGCCGTTCCGTTTCCAATGGAAATCGCATCAATTTTATAAGAGTTCACCATCGAACGGATCTTTTTCATCGCCATAGCCGATTCGTTCTGCGGCGCATGCGGGAAAATCGTTTCGTTGTACAGCAAATCGCCCTTTTCATCCAGACAAACCACTTTACAGCCGGTTCTAAATCCCGGATCTATTGCCAGAATTCGTTTTTCTCCTAAAGGCGGTGCCAATAAAAGCTGTACCAGGTTTCCGGCAAAAACCTGGATGGAACTCGCATCTGCTTTCGCTTTTGCTTCCTGTAAGGTTTCATTCGAAATGGCCGGTTCTAACAGTCTTTTATAACTATCCGAAATCGCTTTTTTAAGATGTCCCGCTGTTTCTTTTTTAGGATTCTTAATGACATTTTCTTCAATAAAATCTAAAGCTTCCTCCGGTTCTACAGCCACCTTCATTTTTACATAGCCTTCATTTTCTGCCCGAAGCATGGCTAATAAACGGTGTGATGGTGCTTTGGTAATGGATTCCGACCACTCAAAATACTGCTCAAATTTCTTAGCTCCTTCTTCTTCCCGCTTGGCTTTTACCACTTTGGTTTCCACAACCGCTTTGCGTTGAAACAATCGTCTCAGGTTTTTCCGGATGTAGATATTTTCATTAATCCATTCTGCCACGATATCTCTGGCACCCTGCAAAGCTTCCTCTTCGCTGGCAACATTACCGTTCAGGTATTTTGAAGCGATAAAATCCAGATCGTCGGCATTTTGTGCCATTATAATTTTTGCCAAAGGCTCCAATCCGTTTTCACGGGCAACATCGGCCTTTGTCTTTCTTTTCTTTTTATACGGCAGGTATAAATCTTCCAGATCGTTCAGATCGAAACTGCTGTTGATCTTCTGTTCCAGTTCCGGCGTTAAGGCATTTTGTTCCTGAATTGCCTTGATGATCGCTTCTTTTCGTTTGCTGATGGCTTCAAAAGTCAGATTCAGTTTGGCAATCTGTTCAATGACTACCTCATCCAGATTCCCGGTACGGTCTTTCCGGTAACGGGCAATAAAAGGAATCGTACAATCTTCCGATAGAAGCTGCAGCGTATTTTCTATATTTTTTGGAGCGGTCTGAACGTGCTTCAGAATGTATTCAATCGTGTTCATCCTTAAAATAAAAATGGGTGTTTAAAATTTTATTAACCTTAGCGCGAAAAGCTAATATATAGTAGGCTAAAATACTATCTTTGGCAGAAATTTTATAACAATGTCCCCATTATTATGTTTTCTTCTGGTAATTAACGGTATAACGTTATTTACTTTCGGATTAGACAAATGGCTGGCTGTTAATCGCAAAAGCAGAATTGCTGAAAGAACGCTTTTACTACTCGCCTTTTTTGGCGGTACGATGGGTGCCTTATCCGGAATACTGCTGTTTCGTCACAAAATTGCAAAAGGTTCCTTTTTATGGAAATTTGCAGTGGTATTTGCTATCCAGGTCATCATTTTATACCTGCTGCTACCGTATTTTTCCAGTCCGGATCAGGTTTCTGACCGGTAGAAAAGTGTCGACAGAATTCGTTCAAAATCAATATATTTGTCAAACATCTTACTAAATTCAAACTATTTTGACTCAGAATCCTACAAAATTTAATTTTTCAAAGTTTTCATTTCTTTTGAATCCAAAATATATTTTTGGAATCCTTGTCATTTTAGCCGGATTAATTGCGGTAAAACAATTTACGAACGGTAGTTACAACAACTATTCGATTTTCAAATACACGTTCTGGCACCTCATCGAATCCAAATCACTTTACGACCACTATCCTGCCGAATATTGGGATCGCAATCACTACGGTCCTGTATTTGCCATCTTTATTGCCCCTTTTGCCCTTTTACCGGACTATCTGGGAATGTTTTTCTGGAATGTATGCAGTGTACTGGTTTTTGCATTCGGTATTTACAGCCTGCCGCTTTCCAATAAAATCAAGGCAATAATTACGCTTATCTGTGCGAATGAGCTGATCACCGCTTTGCTTAGCTTTCAGTTTAATATTTTCCTTACAGGAGCCATCTTGATTGCTTTTTCCTTTACGTTAAAAAATAAAAACCTGATTGCGACTTTCCCGATAATCAGTTGTGCGTTTATAAAACTTTACGGCGTTGTGGGACTGGCATTTTTCTTCTTTACCAAGAAAAAGATCTCGTTTATCCTGGGGCTGGTTTTCTGGACGGTATTGCTTTTTGTACTGCCCATGGTATTGTCTTCCCCTAAGTTCATAATCGATACCTATGTAGAATGGTTCAACACTTTGGTTTATAAAAATTCTTCCAATATTTCACTGGATTCGTATCAGGATATTTCAATCATGGGACTGGTACGCAGAACGTTAGGTGATCCTACAATCCCGAATTCCCCGTTTTTACTGGGCGGTGTTTTGTTATTCGGGTCTACTTACCTTCGCATCAGTCAATACCGCTTTCTGGAATACCGTTTATTGCTTTTGGCATCCACGTTAATTTTTACGGTGATCTTTAGCAGCGGATCCGAATCGCCAACGTATATTATTGCTTTTACAGGTGTTGCCATCTGGTTTATGAGCAAGTCAAAACATACCAAATGGGATATTGCATTACTGGTTTTTGCAATCCTGCTGACTTCATTTTCACCAACCGATTTATTCCCGAAAGTGGCCCGTGTTTTCATCAGAAATCATGCCTTGAAAGCACTTCCCTGTGTAATAATCTGGTTTACTATTATTTATGAAATGCTAACGAAAGATTTCAAACCTAAATCCGTTACCGTATGCGAAAATTAGTTTCCATAATCATCCCGGCTTATAATGAAGCCGAAAATGTCCGGCACATCTTTGATAAAATCAAGGTTGTTTTTGATACGTTACCCTATAACTGGGAGGCTATTTTTATTGATGACGGGAGTAAAGACGAAACGATAAATACGGTTATGGCTTTGTCTAAAGAAAATAATAATGTTTATTTTTTAGAGTTTTCAAAAAATTTCGGGCATCAGTTAGCGGTTAAAGCCGGTTTGGACAATGCCTATGGGGACTGTGTGGTTTCTCTGGACTGCGATGCACAGCATCCGCCGGAAATCATTCCGGATATGCTGGTAAAATGGGAGGAAGGCTATGATATTGTTTATACCATCCGGGAAGAAGACAAACGCCTTTCGAAAGCCAAGCGCAGTACTTCCAATCTTTTTTACAAGCTGGTTAATTCCCTATCGGATATTGAACTGGAAGCCGGTACGGCCGATTTCCGTTTGCTGGACCGTAAAGTGGTCAATGTATTCCGCAATTTCCACGAAACAGAACCTTTTTTAAGAGGGCTGATCAAATGGCTGGGCTTTAAGCAGCACGGTATTCACTATTCGCCGGCCGAACGTTTTGCCGGAAGCAGTAAATATTCCGTAAAAAAAATGATTCATCTGGCGTTACACGGCGTAACGTCTTTTAGTATAAAACCACTGTATACCGCGGTTTATTTAGGACTGAGCATGTCCCTGCTGTCCCTGTTATACATTCCTTACGTGATTTATGCTTTTTACAGCCATATTGAAGTATCCGGATGGGCTTCCACCATTATGACCATCGTTTTCTTTGGCGGTTTACAGCTCATCATGCTGGGAATTATCGGGATTTATGTGGGCAAAATGTTTATGCAGACTAAGAACCGGCCGAATTATATTATCCGTTCTACCAATTTAAAAGACCAGTCATGATTTTATTAAGTTTTGATATTGAAGAGTTCGATATGCCTTTTGAGTATTCAAAGGACATTTCTTTTGAAGATCAAATGCAAATATCAATAGAAGGCTCTCATAAAATCCTGGATTTACTGGAGAAACATGAGGTCAGAGCCACTTTTTTCAGTACGGCAACTTTTGCCATTCACGCGCCGGAAATTATCGAAAGAATCAAAAGAGCAGGGCATGAGCTGGCTTCCCATACTTATTATCATTCCGATTTTAAAGTGCCGCATTTACGGGAATCCCGGGAAAAACTGGAAGCTTTATCCGGCATGAAAGTAACCGGTTTCAGAATGCCCAGAATGATGCCCGTTGATGAAAAAGAAGTGGCAAAAGCCGGATATACTTACAACAGTTCCATCAATCCGACCTTTTTACCGGGAAGGTATAACAACCTGCATATTTCCAGAACCTATTATATGCAGGACAATGTTTTACAAATACCGGCTTCTGTTAGTCCGCTGGTACGTTTTCCGCTGTTTTGGCTGTCATTTCATAACCTGCCCTTGAATTTGTACAGCTGGATGGCAAAGAAAACCTATCAGAAAGACCAATACCTCAACATTTATTTCCATCCCTGGGAGTTTACCGACCTGGATGATTTTGAGCGTTTTGGTTTTCCGGGTTATGTGCGCAAAAATACCGGTGTCAAAATGGAAGAGAGGCTGGATCGCTTTATTGCAAAAATGAAAAAAAACCAGTTGCCGTTCGGTACTTTTCAGGAGTTTATCCGTACGATTCAAAAATAAAAAAGCATCCTTTTGGGATGCTTTTTCTATAATTTCTAATCTTGTTTATTATTGACAAAACGGGATTTTATTCACCCGGTTGGCATGTCTGCCGCCTTCAAAATCCGTCGTTAAAAACGCTTCCACCATTTCTACGGCCTGTGGTATCGATGTAAAACGCGCCGGGATGCTGATAATGTTTGCATCATTGTGCTGACGTGCCAAAACCGCAATTTCCTTAGTCCAACACAACGCGGCTCTGATACCCTGGTGTTTGTTTGCTGTAATGGCAATTCCGTTTCCGCTGCCGCAGATTACAATACCAAAAACAGCTTTTCCTGCTGTAACATCCGTTGCTACCGCATGTCCGAAATCGGGATAATCAACACTGTCAAAAGTATCTGTACCGTGGTTGGTAACGATGTGTCCTTTTGCTTCTAAGTGTTTTACAATAGCTTGTTTATAATCCGGACCGGCATGGTCATTTCCAATTGAAATATTCATTGTGTTGTTGTTTGTTGTTATGCCCTGCAAAGTTAGAAAAGAATCCTGTTAAACAATTTTTAAATTTGTATCATCATTTAATTTTTTCAGGATTTCCCGAACTGTTTCCAGATCATTCGGATGCACCTTCAGTTTGATTCCTCCCAAAGCCTGAGAATACATCGGTACGATATTCATCATTGTCTCATTTTCAAAAAAGTACTGGATCCGGCTTTGGTCCAATAAGTGTTTCAGCACGGTAATCTCGTGCGGATAATCAAAAACGGCAATCGTTATAAATTCGTTCATTTCTCAGACTTTTTATAAAGATACAAAAGTTATTATTTCTATAAATCTTAATTCATTGTACATAATTGTTAATACTTATTTGTAATTTTAGCAGTATATTAGAAATGAAACATGAGTAAGAAACACAAAAAGTTAGGAAAGACAGGGAAAGATTTTTCTGGTAAAATTTTTAAAATCCTGTCCAAAGATCCTAATAAAACATTCAACTATAAACAAATAGCTTCTGTTTTAGAATTGAATGACACCCAAAGTCGCAACGAAATCATCAAAGAATTAAAATACCTGGCCTCCAAAGAAAAGATTGAAGAAATAGATCGCGGAAAGTACCGCGTGATCTCCAAAGCCGATTATTTCGAAGGAATCATTGATATGACCAGTCGTAAAACAGCCTATTTTGTGGCTGCCGAATTAGAAGATGATGTTTTTATCCCGACCAACAATTTAAACCATGCGCTTGACGGCGACAAGGTAAAAGTATATATCTACAACAGAAGAAAGGGCAGAAGACCGGAAGGAGAAGTTGTTGAAATTGTAGAAAGAAAGAAAACGGATTTTGTGGGTGTTATTGACATTCAGAAAAACTTTGCATTTGTAGCTACCGCCAATCCGAAAATGTACACGGATATTTTTATCCCAAAAGACAAAATAGGAGAGGCACAGGATGGCGATGTGGTATTGGTGCACATTGAAGACTGGCCGGCAAAAGCCGATAGTCCTTTTGGAACGGTTACCAAAGTTTTAGGAAAACCGGGTGAGCACAATACTGAAATTCACGCTATTCTGGCCGAATACGGCCTGCCGTATGATTTCCCGGTAGAAGTGGAAGTCTATGCACAAAAACTGGATACTTCCATTCAGGAAAGTGAAATCCTGAAACGCCGTGACATGCGCGATACGCTTACGTTCACGATTGACCCGAAAGATGCGAAAGATTTTGACGATGCTTTATCGTTTAAAAAACTTCCGAACGGCAATTACGAAATCGGAATCCACATAGCCGACGTTTCCCATTATGTACAGGAAGGAACAATCCTGGACGAAGAGGCCTATAAAAGAGCCACATCGGTTTATTTAGTGGACAGGGTAGTGCCAATGCTTCCGGAAGTATTGTCTAATTTTGCCTGTTCTTTGCGTCCGCATGAAGAAAAGTACACTTTCTCGGCCGTTTTTGAACTGAATGAAAAAGCAGAATTAGTAAACCAGTGGTTCGGAAGAACGGTAACCTATTCCGATCAGCGATTTGCCTATGAAGAGGCACAACAGATCATTGAAACAAAAGGAAATGTTATTCCTGCCGAAATTTCCTTAACCGGAAATGAATATATAGTAGATAGCCCTATAGTGGAAGCCACGTTAAAACTGGATGAACTGGCAAAAATTCTAAGACGCAAAAGACTGAATAACGGTGCGATTTCATTTGATAAAGTGGAAGTGAAATTCCATTTAAATGAAAATGCAGAGCCAACAGGCGTTTATTTTAAGGTCGCTAAAGACGCTAATCACCTGATTGAGGAGTTCATGTTGCTTGCCAACAGAAAAGTGGCGGAATTCATCGGAAAACAAAAGAAAACATTTGTGTACCGTATCCACGATGAACCGGATGAAGATAAATTAATCAACCTGCAAACGGTGATTTCAAAATTCGGTTATTCCATCAATTTTAAATCCAAGGACAGTATTTCAAAATCACTGAATACTTTACTGGAGGATGTTCAGGGTAAAAAAGAACAAAACCTGGTCGATACACTTGCTATCCGCAGTATGAGTAAAGCGGTTTATTCTACTGAAAACATAGGCCATTACGGTTTGGCATTCGATTATTATTCCCATTTTACCTCACCAATTCGTCGTTATCCCGATGTTATGGCACATCGTTTGCTACAGCATTATCTCGATGGCGGAGCTTCGGCAGATGCAGAAGTGTATGAAGAAAAATGTGTTCATTCTTCATCCATGGAAGGCCTTGCGGCAAACGCAGAGCGTGACAGCATCAAATACATGCAGGTAAAATACATGCAGGATCACAAAGACGAAGAGTTTTTGGGTGTTATTTCCGGTGTGACAGAATGGGGAATTTATGTAGAAATCATTGAGAATAAATGCGAAGGAATGGTTCGCATCAGAGAAATTCGGGATGATTATTACACTTTCGATGAGAAGCAATATGCTTTAGTTGGAGAAATTTCTCATAATATTTTACAATTAGGAGACGAAGTTATCGTTAAAGTGAAAAATGCCGATCTGGTTAAAAAACAATTGGATTTTCATTTTATTAAAAAGAGAGAGTAGTCTAATTTAAAATGTAATTCTTATGATAAAAACAAATCTGAAAAACAATTTCATGCTGGTAGCATTGCTTATTGTCGCGCAATTGGGTTTTGCCCAGGTAAATAAAAATGTTGGTGATTTTACAACCGTAAAAGTATTCGATAAAATTTCAGCGCAATTGGTTCCTTCATCAGAAAGCAAAATTGAGATTAAAGGGGAAGGCGCCGAAAAAGTGGAAGTGGTGAACAAAAACGGGGATTTG
This sequence comes from Flavobacterium inviolabile, assembly GCF_013389455.1. Taxonomy (NCBI): domain Bacteria; kingdom Pseudomonadati; phylum Bacteroidota; class Flavobacteriia; order Flavobacteriales; family Flavobacteriaceae; genus Flavobacterium; species Flavobacterium inviolabile. The sequence continues at coordinate 790,819 of NZ_CP058278.1, forward strand.
AAAATCCGTATGCCACTGGATAAATTCCTGAAAGGTGAAGATATAACCGTTATTATACATTTCAAAAATATTGAAAGCATTGAAGCCAGTGAAGGTGCTTATGTTTCCAGTGAAGCAACCCTGAAAGGTGTTGACTTTACCGTAAATGCCAACAAAGGCGGACAGATAAAGGTGATCCTTGATGTTAAAAAAGCCGGTGTTCGTGCTACAACAGGTGGTGTTGTAAAATTGAGCGGTAAGGCACAAAATCAGGATATTGTGATTAATTCCGGAGGTATTGTAAATGCTAAAACTTTTGAAACATCTCAAACTACTGTTGCGGTAAACGCCGGTGGTGAAGCAGATGTTTTTGCAACGGATCTGGTGGATGCCAAAACCAGAGCAGGCGGGGATATCACCGTTTACGGAAATCCTAAAAAAGTAAATCAAAAAACTTTTGCCGGAGGAAGCATTGATATCATCAAAAAATAATAAACCGCGTTACCGCTTAAAAAGACAGGCTCTGTATATGAGCGTTTAGATCTTCATCAATGAGTTCTAATTTCTTTTTTAAGCGGTAACGTCCTTTTTTAACGCTCTCTGCCGATATACCAAGAATGGACGCTACTTCAAAAGAATCTAAATTCAGTTTGATCAGCAATAGCATCCGCAATTCACCAGGAGTTAAGTTATTGTGCTTTTTTCGGATATGCGGTATAAATCCCGGGTAAACCTTGTCAAAGTATTCCTTGAACAAAAACCAGTCTTCCTCTGTTAAGATTTTCATTTTGCTTAATTCTCCGATATTTCTGGAATGGATTGCATCGTCATGGTCTACATTAAAACTATTCAGTTTCTGTTCCAATTCATTAATAATTTCCGATTTTGTAAGCAGTTTATCTGTGAAATTATCCAGCGCTTTTCGTTTTAGTTCCATTTCTATTTTAAGCCGTTCGATTTCCGATTCGTGAAGCTTCTTATCCACAAGGAACAGTTCTTGATTCTTACGGCTTCTAAAAACGAAATAAGCAACAGCAATCGATCCCGTTATAATTAAAAATAAAATCGTAACCACATACATCCAGCGTTGGTTTTGGGCAAGCTGTTTGTCTTTTTGAAGCAGTTTTATCTTTTCTTCTTTTTGTTTGGTTTCATATTTGGTCGAAACATCCTGAATTGCTTTTTCTTTTTGAATATTAAACAGCGTATCCTTTGTTTTGCTATACTTCATATAGTACACCAAAGCTTCTTTATAATTCCCTTTAATTCTTTCTAGTTTGGACAACTGTTGTAATGAGATTCTGGATTCATTCTGCATTTTTTTAGATTGTGCAATTTTATAAGCCAACTCATATTTTGCTAGGGCGCCATCAATATTATTCTTTTCCTTTAAACAATGTGCGATATTATGCATTATCGTAATAGGTACTTCCTTGTTATTGCCTCCCGAAAGAAAGAGTTTTTCTGAAGTATAGAGATATTCCAAAGCCAGATCCCAATTTTTCAGACCCATATAGGCAATTGCGATATTATTGTTGGATTCAGCCTGTCCGGATATATCCTTTAATTTTTTCCTTAATTCCAGCGAATGTTTTGCCAGTTGGACAGATGCTTCAAATTTATCATCCTGAAATAACATTACCGCTTTAGCAGATTCAAAATAAGCAAGATTCAAACTGTCTTTTACCTTTGCAAAATAAGCAAGAGCCTTGTCGCCATATAATTCCGATTTATTATAATCCTGATTTAGAAAAAAATTGATTCCCAAATTACCAATAGTACTGTAATACAGTCTGTTTTTATCGGTTAAATCGCTTTTTTCTAAAAAATCAAGCGCTTTATACTGAAGGTTTATGGCAGCATCAAATTTTCCCATTTTTGAAAAGGATTCCGCGGCGCCCTTTAGTCCATAATACATTTCCCTTTGTAATAGCTTTGTATTTAAACCCTGTAACGCTTTATTGAAAAACACTTGTGCCGAGTCAAATCTGGATTGATGCAGGTAAACATATCCTTTGTACAAATTAAGAACAGCTGTTTTTTCTTTAGACTCCTCAGCGGGTTCTTTTATTTCTTTTCCAAGCCGGGCATAATCCTTTTTTTTATACCATGAAAACAAAGAATCATAATACCGGTTTTCATCCGTACTGGTCGTTCTTTTATTTATTTCCAATTGCGTGGTGCTATTATTTTTCTTTTCACAAGAAATGAATACTACCATAAGAAGTAGCCCCATGGCTTTTAAATGTTTCACGTATAATGTTTTGTTTTTAAAAAGTATTCCTGTTTTTGAATTAAATCAAAATGCGAAATAAATCTTTTTATAATTATCCCAGGCTCCTAAAAATGGGATGTCCTCTTTTTTGTCCACCGCAAATATGGTGATTATAATCTTTTCAAAAATAGATTTGTAAAAAACTAAAAACCTATATTGAATGAAGAAAATTACTTTATTATTACTGTTAACTTCCTTTACTTTTTCTTTTGCGCAAACAGCAAGTCCAAGTCCTTATTGTGCTTCTAATTATTCCAATGAGCCTTTTGCTTTACCCGATTATTTTATAACATCAGTTGTTTTGAAAAACGCAACATTAATTACTAAAAATGTCCAAAGTGCAGCTCCAAACTATCAATTTTACAATACTGTTGCCGCACAGGATCTGCCTAAAAATTCCCAGGCAAACATTACTATCAACTTTAACGGATCAACTATGCATTATATTGATGCCTGGATTGATTACAACAAAAACAATGCATTTGATACAGGAGAAAGTATTGGTTATTATGACCGGATAAACGATCCTAATATGAACATGAATGTGACCAGTAAAACATTTTCTTTTACAGTACCGGCAAGTGCACAAAACGGTACAACAAGATTGAGAGTAAGAGTAGTGGAAGATGACGATGTGTTTTTTTCAAATCCTGCATTGCCGGTAACTATTTGCCAGCAATATGCCAATGGGGAAACATTAGATTTTAATGTAACAATATCCAATGCTTTGAGTACTGAATCTTTTGATAAAAATACTCTTTCCGTTTTTCCGAATCCGGTTTCAGACTTGTTAACAATCACTAATGATAACGCTGCTATTGACATGGTTTCCATTTCAAACGCATTAGGGCAAACGAAAACGGTTAAAACTGCCATTACAGATAAATCCGTTATCGTAGATTGCTCGAATCTTTCTTCTGGAATATATTTTTTAAGCGTTCAATCCGAAGGGAAAGTATTCACTCAAAAAGTGGTTAAGAACTAGATTTATTACTTGTTGACTCTTTTTAACCCACAGATCCTACAGGATTGTGGGTTTTTTGGCGTTAAATAGCATCAAAATAGCATAACTAAAGAGAAAAATCATTTTTTCATCTATCTTTGTAAGATACCTATTTCTTAATAGGTTTTTTTTTATAATTCACCTTAAAACCCTTTCAATGATTGATGATATTCTTACCGGTATTCCGTTAGGATTCTTTTTAAGTTTCATGATTGGACCCGTATTCTTTGTTCTTCTGGAAACCAGTATCACTAAAGGGTTTCGTGCCGCTATGTCTTTTGATGTGGGGGTAATTCTGGGAGACATTGTTTTTATTGCTATTGCATATTTTAGTAGTGTCCGCTTAATCCAGAGTATCAAAGATGATCCGGCATTATTTCTTTTCGGGGGCATCCTGATGTTTACTTATGGTATGATTACTTTCTTTAAACTGCGAAGAAAAAGTAAAACCATAGATGAAGATGAGGAAGTGGTTGAATTGATTAAAAAAGATTACCTGAGCCTCTTTCTAAAAGGCTTTTTATTAAACTTTATTAATATTGGCGTACTTGGTTTTTGGCTGGCTATCATTATTACTTTCGGGCCAAAACTGGACATGGAAGCCGGCAGAATGCTTACTTTTTTTAGTGCTGTAATCGGTTCTTATTTTATTACCGATATCGGTAAAATCATGCTGGCAAAACAATTGCGCAAAAAATTAACACCAACGAACATTATCCGGGTTAAAAAATTCAGCAGTGTTTTATTAATGGTCTTCGGGATGGTTTTAATGATTCAGGGATGGTTTCCTAAAGAAAAAGAGTTTGTAAAAAATACCTTAGAAAAAATAGAAGAAAAAAAGTAAGTCTTTTATACATCCAAACGATATAAAAACAAAAAAAGCTGTCAGAAGACAGCTTTTTTAATTCTGAGGCATCGAGCGGATTCGAACCGCTGTAGACGGTTTTGCAGACCGCTGCCTAGCCACTCGGCCACGATGCCAGTGTTATTGGTGGGCAAACTTACTAAAATATTTTTAATTCCAAATCCTAAATTGATAATTTATTCGGTATATTTTGTAATTCGCTCGTTATCAATAATATTTTAACTTCTGTATTCTTCCATTTGTATCGTTACGGCTTCCACATCGCCACCAATAGGCGGATTTAGCTTGGAAACGGCTACAATTATTCTGGAAACAGCAGGAATTTCTTTAAAAATTCTTACAATAATACGCTTCGTAACATGTTCTAATAATTTCGAACGGATAGCCATTTCTTCACGAACGATACGGTTTAAATGAACATAATCAACGGTGTCTTCCAACTCATCTGTTTCCGATGATTTTCTTAAATCTGTTTTTATTTCTAAATCAACACTATAATCAGAACCTATTTTACTTTCTTCTACCAAACAACCGTGAAAAGAAAATGTTCTGATGTTTTTCAGCTTAATAATTCCCATTTTAAATGTATTCAATTATTGGTTATTCCTTCAATGGATAAAAGTACAACTTTTTGGAACGTATTCGTTGAATAAGCATTCAAAGAAATGAGTTTATAATGAACATTTTTGGTAACTTTGCCTTTCTAATTTTATTTTATGTCAACAAAAGAAAAATCATTAAATTTTATCGAACAAATCATTGAGGAAGATTTAAAAAATGGTTTATCTCAAGATAAATTACGTTTCCGTTTCCCGCCAGAACCTAATGGTTATTTACACATTGGGCATGCCAGTTCAATTTGTTTAAACTTTGGACTTGGATTAGATTATCAGGCGCCTGTAAACCTGCGTTTTGATGATACCAATCCGGCTAAGGAAGAGCAGGAATATGTAGATGCTATTAAAAGAGACGTACAATGGTTAGGATATGAATGGGCGCATGAATGCTATGCTTCCGATTATTTCCAGCAGTTGTATGACTGGACAGTTGCCCTAATTAAAAAAGGAAAAGCTTACGTTGACAGTCAGACTTCTGAAGAAATGGCGAAACAAAAAGGAACACCTACACAACCTGGTGTGGACAGTCCTTACCGAAATCGTTCCATTGAAGAAAATCTGGATTTATTCGAACGTATGAAAAATGGTGAGTTTGAAGAAGGAACACATATTTTGAGAGCCAAAATAGATATGACCGCGACCAATATGCTGATGCGTGATCCTATCATGTACCGAATCTTACACAAACACCACCACAGAACCGGTGATAAATGGTGTATTTATCCAATGTATGACTGGGCACACGGCGAAAGTGATTATCTGGAGCAGATTTCCCATTCTTTCTGTACACTGGAATTTTTACCTCACAGAGAATTATACGATTGGTTTTTAGACCAGATTATCGATACTAATTTAACACGTCCTAAACAACGTGAGTTTGCACGCCGGAACCTTTCCCATACTGTTGTTAGTAAACGTAAGTTATTACAATTGGTTCAGGACGGGCATGTTACCGGATGGGACGATCCGAGAATGTCAACCATTTCAGGAATGAGAAGACGCGGTTATACACCGGCTGCTATCCGCAATTTTGCCGATACCATTGGTATTGCCAAACGCGACAACCTGATTGACGTTTCCTTACTGGAATTCTGTGTTCGTGAAGATTTAAACAAAACAACTCCGCGTGTCATGGCTGTTTTAGATCCGGTTAAACTGGTAATTACCAATTATCCGGAAGGAAAAGAAGAATGGCTGGAAGCAGAAAATAATCCGGAAGAAGAAGTTATGACCTATAGAACGGTTCCTTTTTCTAAAGAATTATATATTGAAAGAGAAGACTTTCTGGAAGAAGCAAACAGTAAATTCTTCCGTCTTACTCTTGGAAAAGAGGTTCGTCTGAAAAATGCTTACATTATTAAAGGCGAAAGCGTAGTAAAAGACGCTGAAGGAAATATAACAGAAATTCACGCTACTTATGATGAAGAGAGTAGAAGTGGCAGCGGTACAGAAGCCAGCAAAAGAAAAGTAAAAGGTACTATTCACTGGGTGTCCGTTTCACATGCTATTCCGGCAGAAATAAGAATCTATGACCGTTTGTTTTCACATGAAAACCCGGATGGAAACAAAGAGATTGATTTTAAAGAATTTTTAAACCCTAATTCATTAGAGGTGATTACCGGATATTTGGAACCAAGCCTGAAAACAGCTGTTGACGGGGATCGTTTCCAATTCCAACGCTTAGGATATTTCTGTGTCGATAAAGAAAGTACTGCTGAAAAGTTAGTATTTAACAAAACCGTAGGCCTGCGGGATACATGGGCAAAATTAGAAAGTAAAGAATAAAATCATGTTGGATCAGTTTTTAGGTGAACAAGGTGTTGCTAACGTTTATTTGTACTCAGCACCTTTACACATTATTATCATATTGTTTGAAATGTTTTATAGTCGTTCTCACAAAAAGAAATTCTATGAAACAAAAGATACCTTAACGAATATTTACATGGCTTGTTTGAACTACGGTTTGGACATTATCATGAAAGCCTTTGCGATAGGGGTGATGTTTTTTTTCTATCAGCACCGCATTTTTGATTTGGAATTTAACAGTATCTGGTACTGGATTGGCGTATTCCTGCTGCAGGACTTTGCCTATTATGTGCACCATTACGTAGACCACCATTCAAGAATGTTCTGGGCTGTTCACGTAACACACCACAATTCAGGGTATTTTAACATTACAACAGGATTCCGATCCCCGGTTTTACAGCCGTTATACCGTTATTTATTCTTTTCACCCATAGCCTTTTTAGGTTTTGATCCGTGGCACATTATGGCCGCTTATGCAATTATCCAGATCTATGGAACCTGGGTGCATACGAAAACCGTGAAAAGCATGGGAATATTGGAATGGATATTGGTAACACCTTCTCATCACCGTGTACACCATGCTTCCAATGCAAGATACCTGGACAGAAATATGGGAATGGGCTTAATTATCTGGGACAGGATTTTCGGAACATTTGAAAAAGAAGATCCCAACTATGAAGAAGTTCGTTTTGGTTTAACTTCCGAAATAAAAGACAAAGGTCCGTTGAATATTGTTTTCCACGAATGGAAAGATATCTGGAAAGATGCTTCCCAACCGGGAATCAAATTTACCGACCGCTTAAAATATATTTTTTATCCGCCGGGTTGGTCCCATACCGGAGATTTTAAAACTTCTGCAAAATTAAGAGCCGAAGAAAAGGCAAATAGAAAATAACTATGAAAGACTCCTAAAACGGAGTCTTTTTTTATTATATAAATTATCTATGATTAATATAATTTTAATATTTAAAAACTATTAAAACCGACTTTAAATAAAAGCTTAAAATCAATTATTATTTTTCCTTAATATATTTTCTTATCTTTAAAAATATGATTCAAAATAAAGCCTCTAATTGAATTTTTGAAATAAACAAGAATTTATTAACGCCTTTTTAACGTATTAGCCGTTTTTATTTTCGTAAGTTTATAATTATTAATTTTTAAAAAGTGAGATTATGTCAAACAACGCAGGAAACACATTATTGGCACTTTTGGCTGGAGCAGCTATCGGTGCTGGAGCAGGAATACTATTCGCCCCGGATAAAGGTTCTAAAACAAGAAGAAAAATTAAAGATGGTTTCGACAGAGAAACAGATCATCTGAAAGACAAATTTAATGAAGCTACCCATAACCTTAAAAATAAATTCTCGAAAGCTAAATTTGATTTAGAATCTGAATTTGATCATTTAGTAGCCAATGTGGATAATAAAACAGAAGATGTAATTGCCACACTGGAAAGAAAACTGGAAGATTTAAAAAAACAGCACGCTAAAGCAACAAAATAGTAGGCTATGGCTTTCGAAAAATTAAAAGAAAATACCGAGCAGATTCAGGATAATGCCAAAGCATTATTGGAAAGCAACGTGGCTTACTATAAACTATGGTTTTTTAAAGTAGCCATGAAATCAACAACAATGATACTTAAAATATTCCTTTTGAGTATATTTTTGATGTTGATGGTACTTTTCTTGTCCATTGCCGGAGCTTTTGCTTTAGGAAACCTGTTGGGCAGTTATGCCCTTGGTTTTTTAATCGTTGGAATTTTATATTTAATCTTATGTATCGTTGTATATTATATCAAAGATAAAATTGTGGAAGGCCCGATTCTTGAAAAATTCTCTGAATTCTTTTTCAATGACTAATTATGGAAAAAAAGAAATATTCATCATACGATGAAATCAATCGTGAACTGGAAATATTAAAAATCCAAAAAGAGTTGGACTATCAACGGCTGGTATATGCTGTTGAAAAAACCAGGGACAATCTTACTCCCAGAATTCTTACATCCGGATTTATGGGTTCTGTAGGTTCTTTTTTCACCAGGTCGGGAACGATACAAAATCTTATTCTTAGCTTTATATTCAACAGGTTATTCAAATAAAAAAGAGGCTTTACAGCCTCTTTTCTTTTGATATTTTTTATTCTTCTTCCTGAATCGGAGTATCGTGATTTGGCCTTGCGCCGTCATCCTTTTTCTTTTTCTGAACATTTTTCATAGCTTCACCAACCTGGTTTGAAGCTGTAAATGAAGCTACCATGTTGTTAAGCATGTCACTACCGGCCTGAGGCGAATTCGGTAATAAGATCAGGTTCGAATTGGTATCGGAACCAATTGCCTGCAACGTATCATAATGCTGTGTTACCACAATTAAGGCAGAGGCTTCCTGTGAATTAATACCTACTTTATTCAACACATCCACACTTTCTACTAATCCGCGTGCAATTTCTCTACGCTGATCGGCAATACCCTGACCTTGTAAACGCTTGCTTTCCGCTTCTGCTTTAGCTTTGGCTACAATACGGATACGGCTTGCTTCTGCTTCATATTCGGCAGCAGTTTTTTCACGATCGGCAGCATTAATTCTGTTCATCGCATTTTTAACCTGAATATCCGGATCAATATCCGTGATTAGTGTATTGATAATATCATAACCGTAAGTAGTCATCGCTTCATTTAATTCGCGTTTTACAGCTACAGCAATATCATCTTTTCTTTCAAAAACATCATCTAATTTTAATTTAGGAACTTCGGCACGAACCACGTCAAATACATAAGAAGTGATCTGATCATGCGGATATTCTAATTTATAGAAAGCATCATACACTTTTTCCTGAATTACTTTAAACTGAACGGAAACTTTCATTTTAACGAACACGTTATCTTTTGTTTTCGTTTCAATAATAACATCCAATTGCTGGATTCTTAAATTCACTTTTCCTGCAATCCTGTCAATAACCGGAATTTTTAATTGTAATCCGGAATGGCGAATACTATTGAATTTCCCGAAACGCTCCACAATTGCAGACGATTGTTGCTTAACCGTAAAGAAGGAGGCTAAAAAAAGAAATACAACTATAATAATAATGGCATAACTAAACATAAGAATGTAGTTTAAAAGGTTAATTCGGTTAAGATACAAAATAATAGAAAAAAACCTCCAATAAATTGGAGGTTTCATCATATTTATAACGTACTTATTGCTTTTTGTATTCGCTGTACGGTTTCTTCTTTACCTATCATTTCCACGATATCAAACAAGTGTGGTCCTTTTAAAGCCCCTACAAGGCTCAAACGGAACGGTTGCATCACTTTGCCCATTCCTATCTCGTTTTTCGTTATCCAGTCCTTTACAATCGTTTCTATAGTAACGGAAGTAAAATCACCAATGTTTTCAATAACAGAGATTAATTCCTGCATAATAGCTCCAGTATCTTCTTTCCAGTTTTTAGCTGCTTTTTCATCATAAGCGATTGGTGCTGCAAAAAAGAAATCGGACAAATCATATAAGTCGGTTACAAACGTAGCGCGTTCTTTTACCAAAGCCACTGCTTTTTCAACATACGCTTTTTCAACAGTAATGCCTTTTTCTTTTAAAATCATATCAAACTTTTCTGCCAGTGATGCATTGTTTTCTTTTACAAGATAATGATGGTTGAACCATTTATTCTTTTCCGGATCAAATTTAGCACCGGCTTTATGAACACGGTTCAAATCGAATTTCGCTATCAGTTCCTCTAAAGAAAATAACTCCTGATCGGTTCCGTCATTCCAGCCTAATAAAGCTAAAAAGTTAATAACCGCTCCAGGGAAAAAACCTTTTTCTCTATAACCGGACGATTTCTCTCCCGAAACAGGATTTGTCCAATCCAACGGAAATACCGGGAATCCTAACTTATCGCCATCACGTTTCGAAAGCTTACCATTACCAACCGGTTTTAATATCAGCGGTAAATGTGCAAACTTAGGTGCTTCCCAGCCAAAAGCTTTGTATAACAATTCATGCAGTGGGAGAGAAGGCAGCCATTCTTCACCGCGAATCACATGTGAAGTCTCCATCAAATGGTCATCTACTATATTCGCTAAATGATACGTTGGCATACCATCACTTTTAAACAATACTTTATCGTCTAATAAATTCGTTTCAAACTTGATGTCACCACGAATGATATCGTTTAAATGCAAGGTTTCATCAACAGGCGTTTTAAAACGAATCACATACTCTTCACCGTTAGCAATACGCTCGGCAACTTTTTCTGCAGCATTGGTAAGCGAATTATCCAATTGCTCCCGAACAGTATGATTGTATATAAATGTTTTACCGGTTTCTTCTGCAGTCTTTCTCAAATGATCCAGGCTTTCGGCTGTATCAAAAGCATAATATGCCCATCCGGAATTTAATAACTGATCTGCATATTCCTTATATAAGGCCTTACGTTCACTTTGACGATAAGGTCCGAACTTTTCATTTTTACCGATAGTTTCATCCGGAGCAATACCCAACCATTCCAGTGCTTCCATAATATAAACTTCCGCTCCCGGAACAAAACGATTCTGATCGGTATCCTCTATTCTTAAATAAAAGGTACCGCCATGTTTTTTAGCAAATAAATAATTAAATAAAGCGGTTCTTACACCACCTATATGTAAAGGTCCCGTAGGACTGGGTGCAAATCGCACACGAACTGGCTTTGACATTTTTTAAAAATTTTACGCAAAGATACAATTATGCCAATTTGAATACCCAACTATTTAAAAAATTGAGCAATTAATAATGTTTATAGTATCGTTCATTTTCTGTTCATCCTATTTTAAAAGTATTTTCCGCAGGCATTCCCATTAAAAATACCTTTGTATTACAATATTGCTAACAAGTAGATAATCCTGTTGAATTAAGTGTAGTATTCTAAAAGCAGAAATTAAATTATTACAAGCATAATATGCTGAAAACCAGTTAAGTTTTAATCATTTTAACATTAAAATTGAACAATGTTAATACAACTTTACATTGTATTGATTTTCAGTTAATTATAAGTTAACATATATTGTTTATAACTTTAGATAGAAAATTATAAAAGATTTTTGGTTGTATCGAAAAAAAGACTAATCCAAAACCCGGATGAAACTACCAAATCTATTTTTAAAAATTTGCTTTGGAGTTATTAAAAGTTAGTGAGTAGTTATTAACAGAAATTAACAAGTAAACTTATTAATAATTTTAAAGTAAACTGGTTTTTCAACGATTGTTAATAACGTTTTAAAAACACTTCATTTTAAAAGAATTAACCTCAAATAACATTGTTGATAAAGCGGTATAAAATTGTATAACTCCAAAATCATCCTAAAAAAAATAAAGTTATTGCCACAATTAACAAGCTATAATAACAACAATAATTTTTTAAAATTTTAAATTTCTTTTTTTTATTATTTTAATGTTTGTTGAAAACTATCCTTTGATAATCTTTTTTCATATTCTTGGAAAAGGAACAATTGTACTGTTGTTTGATGCAATGAAATAGTTCCTTTTCGTTTCAATTAAAATTGTAATTTTATCGGTTATAAACAATTTACGGAATTTGGAAACGAAAAATTTGATATTTCAAAAGCTTGAAGACTTTATTAAAAAGTTTTATACGAATGAGTTACTGAAAGGAATTATTCTTTTCATTGGATTAGGACTGCTTTACTTTTTGTTCACGTTGCTCGTGGAACATTTTTTATGGCTTTCCCCAGTGGGAAGAACAATATTGTTCTGGCTGTTCATTACTGTTGAAATCTTCTTTTTACTGCGTTTCATTTTGTTTCCGTTGTTTAAACTTTTCAAACTGCAAAAAGGAATTGACTATTCCCAGGCTTCTGCCATTATTGGAAATCATTTTACGGAAGTAAACGATAAGCTTACTAATTTCCTGCAGCTGTCCGGTCAATCGGAACAATCGGAATTATTGGCTGCATCCATTGAGCAAAAAGCAAATACCCTGCAGCCCATTCCGTTTAGTAATGCCATTAATTTTAAAAAGAATATCAAATACCTGCCGTATGCAATAGTCCCGTTATTGTTTTTACTTTTCTTTCTGGTTTCCGGAAATACAAAACTGATCACCGAAAGTCTGGACAGGGTAGTGCACTACAAAAAAGAATACCTGCCACCGGCTCCTTTTGAATTTCAGATTGTAAACAATTCGCTGACATCAGAGCAGGGACAGGATTTTATCTTACAGGTAAAAACTGTTGGTACTAAAATTCCGGAGAATGCCATGATTGCCCTGGGTAATGAAAGCTATTATCTGGAAAGTGTAAAACCCGGAGTTTTTCAATATCGTTTTGAGAAAACCAATAAGAATATCGACTTCCGGCTGATAGCCAACGAAGTAACTTCAAAAACCTATGAATTAAATGTAGTTGCTGTTCCGACCATTGCTAATTTTGAAATGATTCTTACGTTTCCTGCCTACCTTGGCAAAAAAGCCGAAAGAGTACAGGGTACCGGTAATGCAGTGGTACCGGAAGGAACAACGGTTACCTGGAAAGTTAATGCGCTGGCTACAAATTCGGTAGCCTGGAAAAGTGCAAACGAAGCAAATGAACTCAATGTTACAGACAATACCTTTAGTTTATCGAAAAGAATTAATCAAAATACAGAATACCAGATACTTACTTCAAACAAAAAGGTAAAAAACCATGAAAAGTTGCAATACCAGATTACAACTATCAAAGATCAGTTTCCTACTATATCCGTACAATCGGCACCGGATACTTTAAAACTGAAAAAGAATGTTGTTTTAGGTCAGGTATCAGATGATTACGGATTAACGAAGCTGCTTGTTGTGTATTACCCTAAAAATAATCCGGCTCAGGTTTATCGTGGAACAATCCCGGTTAAAAAAGAAACGTTCGATCAGTTTGTTTACACCTTTCCGAACGGATTGAATATTCAGCCTGGTGTTGACTATGATTATTACTTTGAAATTTTTGATAACGATGCATTGCATAATTTCAAAAGTTCAAAATCTTCGGTATTTTCCCATAGAGAATTAACGGCTGATGAAAAAGAAGATATGATTTTGCAGGAACAAAACAGTAATATTAACAGCCTTGAAAAATCCATTAAAAATCAGGATAAACAATTATCGGAGTTAGACAAGCTGCAAAAATTAGGAAAGGAAAAAACAAATCTTGATTTTAAAGACCAGAAAAAAGTACAGGATTTTATTAACCGTCAGAAACAGCAGGATGAAATGATGAAAGAATTTTCTAAGAAATTGGAAGATAACCTGCAGCAATTTAATCCGGAGAAAAAAGATGAATTCAAGGACGAGCTTATGAAACGTCTGGAGAAAAATGAAAAAGAGCTCGAAAAAAATGAAAAACTTTTAAAAGAATTAGAAGACTTAACAAACAAATTAAAAGAAGAAGAACTGTTTGAAAAAATAGATAAGTTCAAGCAGAACTCTAAAAATCAATCTAAAAATCTGGAGCAGCTGGTTGAGCTGACCAAAAGATTTTATGTAGAAAAGAAAGCCGAACAGCTGGCCGGTAAACTGGATAAACTCAGTGAGGAACAAAACAAACTATCCGATAGTAAAGACAACAACCAGAAAGATCAGAATAAGATCAATTCTGAGTTTGATAAATTACAGGAAGAATTAAGAGAACTGGAAAAACAAAATGAAGATTTAAAAGCTCCGATGGATATTCCTTCCGACAAGCAGGAAGAGAAAGACATCAAGGAAGATATGAAAAATGCTTCAGATGAATTGCAAAAGCAAAACCAGTCCAAGGCAAAACCGAAACAAAAATCAGCTGCACAGAAAATGCAGAAGATGGCGAAAAAAATGCAGTCTTCCATGGAATCCGGCGAAATGGAACAAATGGAAGAAGATGCTAAAATGCTGCGACAAATTTTAGATAACCTTCTGGCATTTTCTTTTTCTCAGGAAGATCTGATGAAGAATTTCAAATCATCCGGCGACAGAAGTTTAGGCTTTAATAAGCTGTTAAAAAAACAGCAGGATTTAAAATTACAGTTCAAACATGTTGATGACAGTTTGTTTGCATTGTCATTACGGAACCCGAAGATCACCGATCTTATCACGAATGAAGTGGGCAACGTACATTACAATGTTGACAAATCCCTCACAAGCTTTACCGATAACAACATTGGAAAAGGAGTGTCGCATCAGCAATACACGATCACAGCTTCTAACAAACTGGCCGATTTTTTAAGTGACATCATGAACCAGATGCAGATGGAAATGCAAATGCAGATGTCTGGCGGTGGTAAAGGAAAACCAAAACCAGGAAAAGGAGAAGGAATGCAGTTACCGGATATCATTAAAAAACAGGAAGGCTTAAGCGAAAAAATGAAAGAGGGGATGAAAAAAGGTGAAAAGGCTGGTGACGGTAAACCGGATAAAAGCGGTAAAGATGGTAAAAGTGGCAAAGACGGACAAAAAGGAAATGATGGAGAAAACGGGCAGGATGGAGAAGGAGATGCCGGTCAGGTTTTAGAAATTTACAAAGAGCAGCAGCGTTTGCGGGAAGCTTTACAAAAAGCATTGGAGAAAGAAGGAATGGGTGGCAACGGTCAGAATGCTTTGCGTCAAATGAAAGACATCGAAAAGCAATTGCTGAACAAAGGCTTTAAAAATGAAACCTTGCAAAAGATGCTGAATTTAAAACACGAGCTTTTAAAATTAGACAATGCGATACAGCAGCAGGGAGAAGAAAACAAAAGACAGTCGCAAACCAATAAAAAGGAATTCAACAGTACTAATAACCAATTACCTGCGGCACTGAAAGAATATTTGAATAGTGTAGAGATTTTAAATAGACAAAGCTTACCTTTGCGCCCAAATTTTAATCAAAAGGTGCAAACCTATTTTAGAAAAGATGATTAGTTTTAATTACGAAACCGACTTTGAATTAGAAAACGAATCCCAATATGAAAATTGGATTTCTAATGTCATTGCATCCGAAGGAAAACATGAAGGAGAGATCAATTATATCTTTTGTAACGATGATTACCTGCATAAAATCAATGTAGAATACCTGGATCATGATACCCTTACGGACATCATTAGCTTTGATTACAGTGTAGGAAACGAATTACACGGTGATATATTCGTTTCTATTGAAAGAGTTAAAGATAATGCCTTAGATTTCAACGTTTCTTTTGATGAAGAAATCAAAAGAGTAATCATTCATGGTATACTTCACTACTGCGGTTATAAAGATAAGTCTGAAAAAGACGAGCTTTTAATGCGTGCAAAAGAAGATGAGAAAGTTGCGATGTTCCACGTGGAACGTTAAACATCTTAATTCTTTGATAAAATATAAAAGAGATTTTATCCTTCTGCGTAATTTTGCATTTGGAATATATAGAAAATTTTAAAAGAAACAGTAAAGTGTTTCACGTGGAACAATGAGTTTATTTCAAGATACATATGATGTCATTGTAGTAGGTGCCGGCCATGCCGGCTCTGAAGCTGCTGCTGCTGCTGCTAACATGGGTTCCAAAACCCTGCTGGTTACAATGAGTTTGCAAAACATTGCACAAATGTCCTGCAATCCTGCCATGGGTGGAATTGCAAAAGGACAGATCGTTCGTGAGATCGATGCATTGGGTGGTTATTCGGGAATTGTTTCCGATAAAACAGCCATCCAGTTCAAGATGCTGAACAAATCAAAAGGACCGGCAATGTGGTCGCCAAGAGTACAGTCAGACCGTATGCGTTTTGCTGAAGAATGGCGCCTGATGCTGGAACAAACCCCAAACCTTGATTTTTACCAGGAAATGATTTCCGGTTTGATCGTTGAAAATGATAAGATAGTAGGTGTGCGCACTTCGTTGGGAATCGAAATCAAATCGAAAACGGTTGTGCTTACGAATGGAACATTTCTAAATGGATTGATCCACATCGGGGAAAAACAGTTTGGTGGTGGTAGAGCAGGCGAGAGTGCTGCCTACGGTATCACGGAAGATCTGGTTAAAATGGGATTCACTTCCGGGAGAATGAAAACAGGAACACCACCACGTGTTGACGGACGTTCGCTGGATTACTCCAAAATGGAAATACAACCCGGTGATGAAAACCCTTCCAAGTTTTCCTATCTGGATATAACCAAACCATTGACACACCAAAGAGCGTGTCATATGACGTATACTTCAGAACTGGTTCACGATTTATTGCGTGAAGGTTTTGACCGTTCGCCGATGTTTAACGGTAGAATTAAAAGTTTAGGACCGCGTTATTGCCCGTCCATTGAAGATAAAATTAACCGTTTTGCCGACAAAGAACGCCACCAGTTATTCGTAGAGCCGGAAGGCTGGAATACGGTAGAAGTTTATGTGAATGGCTTTTCAACTTCCCTTCCGGAAGATGTTCAGTTTAAAGCCTTGCGTTCTGTAGCCGGATTTGAGAATGTAAAATTCTTCCGCCCGGGTTATGCGATCGAATACGATTATTTCCCGCCGACACAGTTAAAGCACACTTTGGAAACAAAATTGGTGGAAGGTTTATATTTTGCAGGACAGATCAACGGAACTACAGGATATGAAGAAGCAGCATCACAAGGTTTGATCGCCGGAATGAATGCACACTTAAAAGCACACGATCAGGATCCGTTTGTTTTAAAACGTAACGAAGCTTATATCGGAGTGTTGATTGATGACCTGATTACAAAAGGAACGGAAGAACCATACCGTATGTTTACTTCCCGTGCCGAATACAGAACGTTATTGCGCCAGGATAATGCCGATTTCCGTTTGACGCCAATGTCACACGCTGTTGGTCTGGCTTCCGACAAACGTTTGCAACGTATGGAGCAAAAAAGAAACAATTCGGAAGCGTTTGTCAATTTCTTTAAAGAAACCAGTGTAAAAGTTGCCGAGGCAAATCCTATTTTGGAAGCCAAAGGTTCTGCACCGATTTCGCAGCCGGATAAAATGTTTAAAGTATTTTCCAGACCACAATTGGATTTGGAAGATATTTTGAAGTTTGAAAAGGTTAAAGAATATGTTGAAGAAAATAATCTGGATCTGGAAGTAATCGAGCAGGCAGAGATCCAGGTAAAATATTCCGGTTATATCGAAAAAGAAAAAAATAATGCCGACAAACTAAACCGATTGGAAGATGTTCGTATTCCTGAAAATTTCGATTACGATAAAATAAAATCCCTTTCCTTTGAAGCAAGAGAAAAATTAAAGAAAATAAAACCGGCCTCTGTTTCACAGGCATCCCGAATCAGCGGTGTATCACCAAGTGATGTTTCCGTGTTATTGGTTCACATGGGAAGATAAAATAGAAGCGGTATAAAGATTGAAAAGTAACGGAAGTATAAAGTACTCAGGTTATTTTTCAATCTTTACTTTTTATGTTCCACGTGAAACTAACTTTGCGAAGGCTTGTAAACAAAGAGATTTAGCTCCAAAAACAAAATTTTTAAATTCGTTTAGCATCCATGAATTTTTCAGACAACACCATTTATATAAAAGTAAAAGACCATTCCGTTTCCAAAGAAAATTTTGAATTACTGTTGGACGAAGAGCTACAGCTTTTAAAAACCAGTCCGCAGCCCTCTTTAGAAAAATTACCGTCTTATTATGAAAGCGACGATTATATTTCGCACACAGATGGAAAACGTTCTTTGTTTGAAAAAATATATCACTTCATTAAAAGAAAAGCCATTCGCGATAAAGTGCGCTTAATAACAAGTCTGCAAAATCAAAAAGGTTCTTTATTGGATATTGGTGCCGGAACCGGCGATTTTTTATTGGAAGCAAAAAAACAGCATTGGAATACTATCGGAATTGAACCCAGCGAAAAAGCAAAAGGAATTGCAATTCAGAAAGGAATTGCATTTGCAGAAAATTTAGCCTCACTTCCGGATCATTCTTTTGATGTCATTACAATGTGGCATGTATTAGAACACGTTCCGGATTTAGAAAATCAGATCGCTGTTTTAAAAAGATTATTGAAACCAAACGGAACAATAATTATTGCTGTGCCAAATTTTAAATCTTACGATGCCAAATATTACGGAGCATACTGGGCAGCTTATGATGTGCCGCGACACCTTTGGCATTTTTCAAAAACTGCTATTGAAAAATTATTCCGGAAGCAAAATATAAAACTGGTAAAAGTTTTGCCAATGGTATTTGACAGTTTTTATGTTTCACTTTTATCCGAAAAATATAAAAACGGGAAAATGAATTTTATTAACGGTTTTTGGATAGGCTTACAGTCAAATTTAAAAGCAAAACGAAATTCGGAGTATTCTTCACACATTTATATCCTGAAAAACGAGTAAAAATTAAAATAAAAGGAAATAATAAACGTTTAGAAGCTGAAATATCCGTTTTATCGGGGAATTTTAGAAAGTGGCTTAAATCGCTTTATTTGAATCCGGTTTTTATAGCTATTTATTATTGATTATAAATTCAGCATAAAGAAATCTTATTCCTTTAAAAAAACAATAAAACGAACGGAATTTGAACTTTCCGGTGTACAACTTTGGAACTTTGATTCGAATTCTTATTTTTACAGAAAATTATAAATCATAATTCATAAAATGAAAAAATCCTTATTAATAATCGGACTTGCATTTGCAATGTTTTCTTGTAACAATGCTACACAATCATCTTCTGAACACAAAACGGCTTATGTGGATACAGCCAAATTATTAGAAGAAAACGATGAAGCAAAAGACATCGAATCGAAATACAAAACCAAATCGCAGGAAATGGGAAGAGAGTTAGAAGGAGAAGCGAAACAATTCCAAAACGATGCGGCAACTTTTCAAAGAGATGCACAGGTAAAAGGAATGGCATGGGCGCAACAAAAAAGTGCTGAATTGCAAAAAAGAGAGCAGCAACTGGGAATGAAACAACAGGCAATGTTGCAAACATTACAACAGGAAAGTGGTAAAGAAATGGATTCTTTAGTAAAAAGAATTAAAGAATATATCAAAGATTACGGTAAGAAAAACAGCTACGAATATATTTACGGAACGGGTGATGCAGCTTCCATATTGTATGCTAAAGAAGGATATGATATCACAGAAAAAGTAAGCAAAGAATTAAACGAGAAATATAAAGCCGGCGGTAAAAAAGAAGAGCCAAAAGCTGAAGAGAAAAAATAATCAAAAGCCTTCCTTGTGAAGGCTTTTTTATTGTAAATCAAATACTTATTTATAGTATCTTAGAATATTATTATAATTCTACGCCAAATGGAAAAAATTTCAAACGCCGCAGCTTATGTTTTGCGCTTTATTAACCAAACCCAGAAGTCCGTATTTTTAACGGGCAAAGCGGGTACGGGCAAAACAACCTTGCTACGCGAAATCATCAATACAACTCATAAGAACACCGTTGTAGTGGCTCCCACAGGGATTGCCGCATTAAATGCCGGTGGTGTCACGATACATTCCCTGTTTCAGCTGCCTTTTGCGGCCTTCCTTCCGGATGCGACAATCGATCCGCAGGTTTCCGAAACCACACGCTTTGAAAACCAGGTAACCCTGCGCCGCCATTTCCTGATGAGCAATGCCAAACGTGCTGTTATTCAAAACATGGAACTGCTGGTCATTGATGAAGTGAGTATGCTGCGGGCAGATGTTCTGGATGCGATGGATTTTATGCTTCGGAAAGTAAGACGCAACGAACAGGCATTTGGCGGAGTACAAGTTTTATTTATAGGAGATTTACTACAATTACCACCAGTTGTAAAAAATGAAGAATGGTCGGTGTTGCAGCGTTATTACCGTGGTAAATTCTTTTTTCATTCGCATGTGATCCAGCTGAACCCGCCGTTATACATTGAACTGGACAAAATTTTCCGGCAAACCGATTCGGATTTTATTGCCGTTTTAAACAATCTCCGCAATAACAAAGTCACGAGTGAGGATCTGGCGATACTGAATCAGTATGTAAAACCCGATTTTGATTTTAAAAAACACAAAGGTTATATTACCCTTACCACACACAATGTGAGGGCAGATACCATAAATACGGAAGCATTAAAGGATCTGGAAGGAAAAGAATATACGTTCCATCCGGAAATCGTTGGGGAATTTCCGGAAAAGATCTACCCGGTGGACCAGCTTTTAAACCTGAAAGTAGGGGCGCAGATTATGTTTGTTAAAAACGACCTCTCTTTTGAAAAGCTCTTTTTCAATGGAAAAATGGGAATAATCAAATCGCTTTCGGCTAACGAAATCTTTGTCCATTTTCCGGAAGAGAACAAAACAATAGAAGTGGAGCGCTACGAATGGAAGAACATCCGCTACTATGTGGATGAGATGACCAAGGAAATCAATGAAGAAATTCTGGGAACGTTTACCCATTATCCGATTAAGCTGGCGTGGGCCATAACGGTACACAAAAGCCAGGGATTAACCTTCGACAAAGCTGCGCTCGATGTATCGCGCGTTTTTCTGCCCGGACAAGCCTATGTTGCTCTTTCGCGTTTGCGTTCGTTAAAAGGGCTTATTTTGCTTTCTCCGATACATATGAACGGTATTTCGAACGATGCCGATGTGATGGACTATGCACAAAACAAAGCCACGGAAGAAAAACTGGAAGATTCGCTGGAAGCCGAAACCCGCTATTTTATTCATAACTACCTGAAAAACAGTTTCGATTGGAGCGACTTGGCGGCACAATGGAGTAAACACCAGCAAACCTACCTTTCCGAAACCGAAAAATCGACCAAATCGAAATCCAGAACCTGGGCACAGCAGCAATCAAAAGCGGTGCATGATTTACTGGAGCCGTCCCGGAAATTTATTGCACAGCTCAACAAACTGTTTTATGAGGAACCCATTAATCTTGAATTCATTGACGAAAGAATAAACAAAGCCTTTGACTACTTTTTTCCGAAAATGGATGCTTTGGCGTTTGATATTTTCTGGAAAATAGAAGAAATAAAACGCCAGAAAAAAGCCAAAACATTTTATGAGGAACTATCGGAGCTGGAAGAACTCCAAACCAATGCTGTCCTGCGATTGCTAAAGACAAGGCTGCTGATGAAAGCCATACTGGACAAGGAAGAAATTTCAAAAGAAAAACTGACCTCACCGTTATTACAGCGTTACAAACAGGATAAAATTGAGGTGATCAAAGAAGCCCTTCGTAAAAACCCGGTAACACTGATAGAAGACGAGGAAGATGTGCAACGGTATACTTCCAGAAAGAAAAAAGCAAAAGAACCCAAAAAATCGACCATCGAAGAAACGCTGGAACTCTGGACGCAAAACCTTTCGATACCGGAAATTGCCGGTATCCGGAAGCTTACAGTGGCAACCATTTATACCCATTTTTCAAAGCTGATCCAAATGGAAGCATTGTCCCTTTCCGACCTGCTTCCGGAAGAAAAAATCAAACAGCTGAAAAAAGCGTTCAAAGGATATAAAGGCGAAAGTCTGAACGAAATAAAAGAAAAATACGGTGATGAATTCTCCTGGGATGAACTGCGGTTGTATAAATCCAGCCTATAAAAAAAGAGCCGCTGATAAACGTCAGAGGCTCTTTTTTTTTTGGTATATTTTTATAGCCAGTAAACCGCTAAAATAGCCGGAATAAAATAAATTACAATGGTACGGGCTCCGTCATAATCCTTGGCAATTCGCTGACCGAAAAGCAAAAACAATAACGTCACACAGGAAAAAGTAGCGCCATAATGACCAAAAGTAGTGCTGCCGTTCATAACCAGCTGTGCAATTCCGATCACACACAAAGCGCCGGCGATAACTTCTAAAACTAAAATCAGCAATAGCGATTGCGGTACCTGATTTTTAATAAAGGTTTTCGAAAAATGCCCTTTCAGCCATTCTACATTTCCTTTCCAGTCCATGATTTTATCATATCCGGATTGTAAAAAAGTAATAGCCAGAAAAGCTAAAATTAAGATTCCAAAGATTTCGGTATTTGTCATGTTGTTTATTTTTTATGTATTAAACGGGTTAGTTTTATAGAAAGGTCGGTAAGGATAATCTTGGCATTTCCGTTGCGCTCAATGTGGTAAATAGCATCCGAAAGTTCCTTGAAAATATCGTGGATGTTATTGCTGTTAACAAAAGGGGCAAAATTTTCCAGTTTGAATTTTTCAACGGTCGGTTCGATATACACCAGTTTTGGAGACTGATAGTTCAGCAATAAAGCCTGGCGGAACATTTCAATACAAAAATGCAGGAACTGTTTTTGTGCCTCACGGCCAATACCGGCAATTTCCTCACTCCAGGAAATCAAATCCTGAATGGCTGCAGCATTTCCCTTGGCACGAAAAGCCGCACGAACCCATTGTACAAACCAGACTTCAAAAGGAAAATCATCTTCATTTTTGTGCAATAACTGTAAGGCCTTGTTGTAATTACCCTGTGCCTGATGCGCCAGTTTGAAAGCCGATTTTTCTTCTATTTTTTCACGTGAAACAAGGGTTTCCGCAATAACACTTTCCGGTAAACCGCTAAAATGCAATACCTGGCAACGGGATAAAATGGTTTGAAGAATATCGTCCTCATTTTCTGTGATTAGCAGGAAAACTGTTTTTTGCGGCGGTTCTTCCAACAGTTTCAGCAATTTATTTGAAGTGGCGATATTCATTTTATCGGCCATCCAGATAATCATCACTTTATAACCACCTTCATAAGATTTTAGCGACAAAGATTTTACGATTTCCTGTGCTTCGTCAACACCAATCTGTCCCTGCTTGTTTTGTATGCCAATGGATTTATACCAGTCAAACAAACCGCCGTAAGGAGTGGTGGTCACAAATTCGCGCCAGTGCTTCATAAAATTGGCACTCACCGGGTGGCTTTTCACTTCATCATTTGATGAAACCGGAAAAACAAAATGCAGATCCGGATGTGAAAAATGAGCAAACTTTAAATTGCATGCCTCATTTCCCGAATGGTTTTCACCGTCAACATTGGAACACAGTATATATTGCGCATAGGCAATTGCCATGGGTAAAGTACCTGAACCTTCGGGTCCTACAAAAAGCTGCGCATGCGGAATCCTGCCCGAATCGGCACTTTTTGTCAAATGGCTTTTAATATGAACTTGTCCTAATATTTCTGAAAATAACATAGAGCAAATATAGAATAAAACCCCAACAGTAAAAACAGGGAAAGCAATCACCGCAAAAAAACAATATTTTACCGCAATAATTTTACAGGCTAAACCAATAAGCCTATTTTTGATAGGAAACTTTTAAAAAATGAAAAGAAAGATCTCATTTTATGGTTATCATCTCTGCATCTGCATTTCATTTTTAGTGCTGCCCTATCTTTTTTCATCCCAAAACAGCATCATTAAAATACCGGATATTTTTAATAACGGACATGACAGAACCTATTTTGTGATCTATCTCGGTTTGCTGATTTTCTTTTATGTAAACTATTATTTTTTTATCCCGAAACTGTATTTTGCCGATAAGAAAACGCTGTACTTCACGCTTCTTTTTTTCTTCCTGATTGTATTACTGCTGCTGTCGCATTTTTTTGACAAACCGGAAATGGATATTTTCAACCTGGAAAGAATGCCCAAACCGGAGCCGCCATTCAAAGGAGGACCGGGACCGGAATTTCATCCGATGCACAAGGATAAGCCAAATCAGAATTTTAATACAATTTTGGTATATCTGACCGGAACCTTAATGAGCCTTTTTCTGGCAATCAACAGACGGCTTCAAACGGTTGAACGGGATAAAATGAAAGCCGAAATTTCCTTATTGAAAGCACAGATAAACCCGCATTTTCTTTTCAATACACTAAACAGTATTTATGCACTGGCAATTCGTAAAGATGACCGCACGGCAGATTCGATTGTTCAGCTTTCGGAATTAATGCGCTACATTATCCGGGATGCACATGACGATAAAATTGCCTTGGAAAAAGAGGTCAACTATATCAACAATTATATTTTATTGCAGCGTTCCCGTTTGGGAAACACGGTAACTATTGAATATGAATTAAACGGCAGCACGGCAGCGAAGCAGATAGCACCACTGATCTTGATTTCATTTATTGAAAATGCCTTTAAACATGGCGTGAATCCGGATCAGCCATCGGAAATAAAAATAAAGATTTCAATTACCGATGAAAACATTATGCTGTTCGTCAGCAATAAAAAAGTTGATTCTGTCCAAAGCGAAAAAGGAATGGGATTACAGAATACGACAGAACGGCTGGAATTGCATTATGCCGGAAAATACAATCTGGAGCTAACGGATACAGCAGCTAATTATACCATTGCACTAAATCTTGAACTATGATCAGAGCCATTGCCCTTGATGATGAACCGCCAGCCTTGGAAATTTTGCAAAGTTTCTGTAGTCAGACAAACGATATTGATTTACAGAAAACATTTACAAAATCGGAGGAAGCATTAAAGCATCTTAAAAAATATCCCACGGATTTACTATTCCTGGATATCAACATGCCGTCTATTTCAGGAATTGATTTCTTTAAAAAAATACCCCATAAAATAATGGTTGTTTTTACAACCGCATATTCCGAATTTGCCGTTGAAGGATTTACCCTCAATGCCACCGATTATCTTTTAAAGCCATTTTCGTTTTCCAGATTTCAACAGGCTGTGGAAAAAGCAAAAAATCAATTTGCTTCCGAAAATAAAAGTCAAAATACAGAACAGCAGTTTTTGTTTATAAGAGCCGATTACAGCCTGATAAAAATTCCCGTTTCGGATATTTTATTTATTGAAGGATTAGACGATTACCTGAAAATCCATATCCGGAACCAGAAAACAGTTGTGGCGCGGATGACGATGAAAAGCATATTGGAAAAATTATCTACTGATGAATTTTTCAGAGTACATCGGTCGTATATCGTTCCGATAGGCAAGATTGATAAAGTGAAAGGTAAAATCATCCATATCGGCAATGAAGAAATACCTGTTAGTGCAACGTATGAAGCTATTTTTTTTCAGGCATTAGAACATAAATCATGAGCAAGTTTTTACAGCAGCCTTCGCAAATTTACAAAGCGCCTTTTCGTGGGCATATCGAAAACAATATCCATCGCTGTCTGGCGACATTTAACTATCTTGAATATCAGGAAGACAGCCGCAAACCGTATAGAAATATTCAGCTGATTAACGATGAAACACTTGCGGCTCAGCAAAAGGTAGTGTATACCGCTCAGCAAAACCAGGATGTCCTGATTATCCCGCTGGTGGGTGCGCTCGATTGTAAAACAACAGCGGAACCGGTATTGGTAAATACCGAACAATGCTTTTTGTTTTCGGCAAATGCCGGAATGCCGTTTGAAATGGAGAACCCATACGAAAAGGAGCTGATTAATTTTATTCAGATCCGGTTTGACAATACCGGATTATACCGGGAGCCGTTATTGAAAACATTTGATTTTACGGTAAAGAACCGCTTATTTCCATTGGCAGTCACGGATAATTATGCTGTTTTTACCGGAATGTTTGCGGGCAGGGAAGAAGGAACCTATACCCCAAAGAATACCCAAAACGGAATATTTGCCTATGTTATTCACGGCGCTTTCGAATTTCAGAACCGGCTGATAGAAAGCAGGGACGGATTAGCGATTAGTGAAGCCGAAACCATTGAATTTGAAGCACTATCTGAAAATGCGATTTTATTGCTTTTTGAAACGAAATAAAAACGGCTTAAAAATCAATATTCTACAGTTTACCTCAAAATAAAAAGCGTTTACCTCATTTTTTTGGCAATAAAAGTTAGCAAATCTAAATTTGAGTAACTAAATAGCTAAAAAAGGATGGAAAGAAAAGTATTTTTAAAGAACAGCCTGGGTTTTCTCGGAATGGTTGTGGCAGCTCCTTCACTTTTACGGGCAGCAGGATCCTGTCAGAGCGATATGGAAATTGAAAACACCGCTGCCTGTAATGTTACAAATAGTGAAACGGCAGGACCTTTTCCTACTATTTCCCCGGCTTCATGGGTAAGAACCAATATTGTGGGCGACAGAACCGGAATCCCGTTTACGATCAATATTACCATTAAAAACACCAATGGCAATTGTAATGCACTTTCCGGAGCAATTGTAGATATCTGGCATTGTGATAAAGATGGTAATTATTCCGAATACGGCGGAACCGGAATGCAGCCTGCCAATTATACCAGCAACCATTTTTTAAGAGGAAGACAAACTACGGATGCTAATGGATTAGTCAGTTTTACCTCCATTTTCCCGGGTTGGTATACCGGAAGGGCTACGCATGTTCACGTACATGTCTATAACGCTTCGGGAACCTCATTGTTAATTACTCAGATTGCATTTCCGGAAGGTACAAACAGCGCAGTTGTTCAGGTTAATGCTGCGACCAGCTACGGGTACACAAAGGGAATGACCGGTTATACTTACAATGCCGGCGACAATGTTTTTTCGGATGGTGTGAGTAATGAAATGTCGGTGATTACCGGAAGCATTGCAGAAGGCTTTGTACAGACACATACCATTTTTGTTGCTGGTCCAACCTTAGGCGTTGCAGATGCTGTTCAGAAAGAATTCCAATTGCAGCAAAACTTCCCGAACCCTTTTCAGACCACAACCAAGATACCATTGCTTTTAAATTCGTATTCTACCGTTAAAGTGGATATCATAGATTTAAGCGGCAGGCATATAGGAACCCCGATTAACGGAGAGTTTCCGGCAGGAACAAATTACCTGGAACTGAACAGGAATAATTTAAGCAGCGGATATTATATTTTTAGAGTTATTGTTGAAAATGATAATGGTGTTTTCAGCGAAAGTAAAAAAATGCTGGTACATTAAACTACGTCTGTTTAAGCTGAAGAAGATACTTTTTGTATCTTCTTCTTTATTTTCAGGATATTAAAACAAATTCGGGATGAAATTTTCAAAAATAAGATTAGCCTATCGTATGGTTATTGACAATACATCCGGTATTGTCTGGCAGCAATATGTTTTTGAGGATACCTTTAGAGAATATTTGATGCAGCAGCAGGCATACAATTCCAAAGAAAATCCACAGTTTACCTTCAGGGATTTACTGTATCATAACGATAAGGCTGAAAAGCTGCATTTTTTAACCGGAATAGCAGCAGAGCCCTATATCAGCCAGTTAAAAGGAAATATTTATAATGTTCCGGATGCCTTGGGCAACAACTATTTACCGTTTATCAATTACAAACTGGATATTATCAATACCGATATCCGGGATAGTACAAAACACAAAATCGGGATTACGTTCTATTCTCCGGTTGTAAGACTGATTGATCTGATCGACAGGCATTATCTGGTTTCGGTCAATACAGAAACTGTTTCAGCATGGGAAACCCTCTCTTTTCCGTTTCAGGAAAATCTGGCTATTTGTTACTTCGAGAAAGCAGACTACTAAGAAATACAAGGTTTGCAGCATGTTTCAGCCATATCAAAACCATCCTTTTTTTACCGTGTAAAAAATCATTTTAGTAGTAAAAACGGCTTTTCTAACGATAGAAATAAATAATACGCAGTTTTGACCGGTTTATTTTTCATTAAAATTCAAAAAAGCACATAAAAAATAAAAATATTATATTTGTAGATTATAAATAAAACAATCAACAAAAAAATATCAAATGAAAACCCTGAACGACTTTAATTTTAAAGATAAAAAAGCTATTATACGTGTCGATTTTAATGTACCGCTTAATGAAAATTTTGAAGTAACCGATGCTACCCGTATTGAAGCGGCAAAACCAACTATCGATAAAATTTTAAGTGAGGGTGGAAGTGTTATTTTAATGTCTCACTTAGGACGTCCGAAAGGCGTTGAAGAGAAATATTCCCTGAAACATATCGTATCGAAAACCGCAGAAATTCTGGGAGTTCCGGTAACATTCGCCTCCGATTGTATTGGAGCTGTTGCTGAAAATGCGTCCCAAAATTTAAAACCGGGTGAAGTTTTACTTTTGGAAAACCTTCGTTTTTATGCTGAAGAAGAAAAAGGCGATGTTGATTTTGCAGAAAAATTAGCCGCATTAGGGGATATCTATGTAAATGATGCTTTTGGAACGGCACACAGAGCACATGCTTCCACAACCATTATTGCCCGTTTTTTTCCGGAAAACAAATGTTTCGGATTATTACTGGCAAAAGAAATTGAAAGCTTAAACAAAGTTTTAAATAATTCGGAAAAACCGGTAACCGCCGTTTTAGGAGGTTCTAAAGTTTCTTCGAAAATCACCGTTATTGAAAACATCCTTGACAAAATCGACCACATGATCATTGGCGGCGGAATGACTTTTACCTTTATCAAAGCCCTGGGCGGAAATATTGGAAATTCCATTTGTGAAGACGATAAAATGGCATTGGCATTGGAAATATTGGAAAAAGCCAAAGCAAAAAATGTTCAGATTCATTTACCGGTTGATGTTGTGGCTGCCGATGCTTTTTCGAACGAGGCAAACACTCAGATTGTTCCGGTAAACGAAATTCCGGACGGATGGCAGGGATTGGACGTAGGTCCGAAATCGCTGGAAGCGTTAAAAGATGTTATTAAAAATTCGAAAACCATTTTATGGAACGGTCCTTTGGGCGTGTTTGAGCTGGAAAAATTTGCAGAAGGAACCATCACTTTAGGGAATTTTATTGCAGAAGCAACTAAAAACGGTGCTTTTTCCCTTGTTGGAGGCGGTGATTCTGTTGCAGCGGTAAAACAGTTCGGATTAGAACCAAAAATGAGTTATGTTTCCACTGGTGGCGGGGCAATGCTGGAAATGTTAGAAGGAAAAACACTACCCGGAATTGCAGCTATTTTAGATTAATTTTCTTTTTTTAACAATATTTATAGAAAATATAAGTTATTAGCTATTATGTTTGCAATGCCTACATAAAGAATTGAGTTGTAATATGTTATAAGATAGAATGTATGAATAATAAAAAAATGTTATCTTTATTTCTCGGTCTTTTCAGCCTGGCTGCCTTAGCTCAGGAAACTGCCGAAAATGAAGTCCAAATCAAACCCGAGATTAAACTATCCTATCTGGATTCCCTGAAATCTACTTTCATCAAATATGAAACCAGTGCCTGCATTGATGAAATGTGGATGAAAGAATTAAGCAATCAGGAACTGTTTACCGATATGGAATCGGACATTGCTAAAGTGAATATTGATCAGGAAGTTTCTTATGATTTACCAACAGACCTACTGAAAGAACGATTGAAAAAACTGGATGAAAAATCCCCGTTTAATATCGAATACAATCCGGCTCTGGAAAATGTAATCAAATCATTCTTAAAGAACAGACCGAAAGCTTTCGAACGAATGATGGCTATTTCGGAGTATTACTTCCCGATGTTTGAAGAGCATCTGGCAAAATACAATATTCCGCTGGAAGTGAAATATCTGGCTATAGTAGAATCGGCTCTGAATCCAAAAGCAAAATCAAGAGTGGGCGCAACAGGATTATGGCAATTCATGTATGCTACCGGAAAACAATACAACCTTGAAGTGAATTCGTATGTGGATGAACGCAGCGATCCTTTGAAAGCTACCGAAGCGGCATGCCAGTACTTCTCAGCGATGTACGGTATTTTTGGTGACTGGGATCTGGTTTTAGCATCCTATAATACCGGACCTGGGAATGTTTCCAAAGCAATCCGCCGTTCGGGAGGATTAACAAACTACTGGAACATCCGTAAATACATGCACAAGGAAACACAGGGATATTTACCGGCTTTCCTGGCAACCATGTACATTTATGAATATAAAAAAGAACATGGAATTGTGCCTAAAAAAGCACCATTGACCTATTTTGAAACCGATACGTTAATGGTTAAACAAAAAATGTCATTCAAACAGCTTTCCGACTTGTTGGATATTCCGGTGGAGCAATTGCGTTTGCTAAACCCGATCTACAAACTGGATGTGGTTCCTTATTTTTCAGATAAACCGCATTATATCCGTTTGCCAAAACAAAAAGCCGGAATGTTTGCTTCCAATGAAGATAAGATTTATGCCTATTTGAAATTTGAAGAGGACAAACGCGAAAAACCATTTACTACAATTCGCAAAGAGGCACTTGCACAGCGAACAGCAAATGGAACAGGCAGGGATTCTGTAGCGATAGCCGATGTGGAAGATTTCCCGATGAAATCCGTTAAAAAAACGAAAACAAAATTCCATACCGTTAAGCGTGGCGATAATCTATCTGAAATATCGTCTAAATACAACGTGACGGTGGCAGAACTGAAAAAATGGAACAAGCTGAAAAAGAATAGCGTTAATGCCGGTCAGAAATTAAAAATACAGTATGAAACTACTGTGGCTGTTGCCGACAGAACAACTGCTAAAAAGAAAATAGCAGAACCAAAAGTTGCAGAACCTAAAATAGTTGAGCCTAAAGTTATTGAGAGCGAAGGATTGTATGTGGTTCAAAGAGGAGATAACCTGACAGCAATTGCCGAAAGACATAAAGTTACCATTGACCAGTTAAAAGACTGGAATAATATGGAATCGAATGAAATTCAGGCCGGACAGAAATTAACGGTGCAACAGCCGGTTGAAGAAGCGGTTGCCGTTGTGGAAAAAGAAGTTGCCAAAAAAGAAATCATCAGAAGAGATTCCAGCAAAGAACGCAACTATAACAAAGAAAGAATGTATATCGTTCAAAAAGGAGATTCGTTGTTTAGTATTGCAAAAAAACACCCGGGAATTACCGTTGCTGAAATTAAAAAATGGAATAATATAGAAACTGAAAATATTAAACCGGGTATGAAGCTTAAAATAAACGGCTAATACCTGCCCAAGACATAAGTGAAAAAAGGAATCTTTTTGACCATTATCTTATTATTGCTTTCTCTTGTTTCCTGTCAGAAAAAACAGGAACAAGGGGAAGCTTTTTTGCCTTCCTCAAAAGGCAACATCAACGACATTGCGATTGTTATTGACGATGTTTTATGGTCCGGAGAAGTGGGCGACAGCCTTCGTAAAAAACTCGCTTACCCTATTGACGGGCTGCCGCAGGAGGAACCCATCCTGACGATCAACCAGTATTCTCCCAAGATCTTTGAGGGCGTGGTAACCCAAAGCCGGAATATAATTGTGGTTTCCAAAGGCATTACCAAAGAATTCAAACATGTGGAAAACAAATATGCCAGGCCGCAGAATGTTTTTTACATTACCGGATATTCCATACACGAAATTCTGGATCTGATCGAATTGCATTCGGAAACGATTATCTCGATTATAAAATTTTCCGAAATCCAGGTTGTCCAGCAAAAAATGGGCAAAGCGCTGCTGAAAGATGATAAGCTGCGGGGCGTGTTTTTAATCAACATTAAAATACCGGATACGTACAAGTATGTTGCGGAAAAAGAAAATTTTTACTGGATCAAAAAAGATATTCCGTCCGGCAGTTCGAGCCTATTGGTCTATCAGGTGCCGATGGGACAGATAGAAAGAGGAAACGACATCGTTGGAAACATTGTCAAAGTAAGGGACTCCGTTGGAAACCTGTACATTCACGGAACGATGGAAAACTCCTCGATGATCACGGAAGAAGGCTATTCCCCTTATTTTTTTACAACAAAAGTAGACGGGAAGCTTACCTACGAAACGAAAGGTACCTGGGAACTCCAGAATAATTTTATGAACGGACCGTTTCTGAATTATGTCATCCGCGATGAAAAAAACAAACGATACCTGATTTTAGAAGGATTTACCTATAATCCGTCCAATGCCAAAAGAGACCTTATTTTTGAGCTGGAAGCGATTATGAAATCCGTTCACATATTAGAATAATTACTTTTATCAATAAAAATGAGTTTAGAATTCAAAATAAAGCGTTTTAACGAGCTTTCGCTTGTTGAGTTATATTCGGTATTGCAACTGCGCTCAGAGATCTTTGTAGTGGAGCAGGATTGCGTTTATCAGGACATTGACGGTAAAGACGACAAAGCCTTACACGTATTGGGAACTTTTAACGGCGAATTGGTGGCTTATTGCCGGTTGTTTCAGCCGGGCGATTATTTTGCAGATGCTTCTATCGGAAGAGTAGTGGTTAAAGCAACCTATCGCGATAAAAAATGGGGACACAACCTGATCCGGGAAGCCATTAACGGAATTGCTGCCCGTTATAATGTTGCAGCCATAACCATTTCGGCACAGCTCTACCTGAAAAAGTTTTATGAATCCCACGGATTTGTAAAAGTATCGGAAGAATACCTGGAAGATAATATTCCGCATATCGAAATGCGGAAAGCATAAATAGTTACACTTTTGTGATAACCAGTTCCACGCGGCGGTCCTGATCGGGGCCGTTGCCCAATGGCTGTGTGTTGCCGTAACCTTTGAAGGTCATTCGTTTTTTATCGATCTTTTTCTGGATTAAAAACTTATATACGGCCTGTGCACGGTTATGGGATAACATCCTTTTTTTAGTATCCTTGTCTATCGCTTCTTTTTGAAAAGTAGGCGTACAGCAGATATGCCCCTGTATTTCAAACTCTAAGTTTTTGTATTTGTGCAGTAGTTTGGCAATCCTTTCCAGTTCGTTTTTTGATTTTAAGGTCAGGCGGCTGCTGCCTTTATCGAAAAGGATTTTTTCAAGATAGATCCTGTCGCCAATTACCAGGTCGCTTTTAATCGTGGAATGAATACCCGGAATCGGTTTTAACGGAACCGGTTTGAAGTTCATCACAACATCCACGCGGCGGTTTTTCTGGCGTACTTCCGGAAGATTGTCAATAATATCATCATCGATAAGCACACGCCCTTTTCCTTCAATGGTTACAATGATCTTGTTTTTGATACCCTTTTCAATCAGCTTGTTTTTGATCGTATTGGCACGATTGTTCGAAAGCTTATAGTTATAGGCATCTTTGCCGCGATCGTCGCAATAACCGTAAATCTGGATGCTTTCCACGCGGGTAGTATCGATGGCCTTGACGAAAGCCACCACATCGTTAGCCTGTTTTTCTTCTAAATTAAATTTGTCGAATTCAAAATATACAGAATGAACAACTTCTTCCTGGGCGCTGATGAACTGCGTAATAAACAATAAAAGAAAAACAAACTTCGATAGTTTCATAATGGCTAAGATTGGGTTACTTCCTTTCTTTAATTCTGGTTAAGCTTAAATCTTCCGGCGGGTGAATCACAATCGGGTATTGTTCGATTTTCACCGAGCTGCTGTCCAAACCGAAAGCCTGCTCTTCTGAAAGACTTATTTTTTTCAGGAAGAAATAGATGTCCAGGATAATTCTTTGGTACCAAGGGAAATCGTTGTCATACGATACAAATTTCTCAATTAATACAAATTTAAAATCACCCAGTACATTGTTTCTGTTTAAGGATTCATAACGGCTGGTAATATCAACCTCTCCGTTTTTCACCATATCCTGAACTACTTTTTTGAATAATAAATTAATACGCGGTGCCACACGGAAACCTAAGTAAAAGTCCACACGGATAATGTCGTCTTTTACAATTTCGCGAACACGGTATTCCATTTCATACGGTTCATCCACAACATTCACGTGAATCAGCCAGTAGATGTCGGCTCTTTTCGGACGCTTCTGTAAAATGGAATAGATAATTTTCGATTCGATTTCGTCACCATGGCTGGCATTGGTCATGTACACCAGGTGCGTTGCATATTTCGGAATGGAAAGGTCATTGCTCAATTCTGAAATGACATTTTTGAATTTCCCGATTTTGACGAATTCGGTATAATCTTTTCGGATTTTTTTAGCGGTAAACCACGTAATCATGATGAAGGCCAGTAGTCCGGCAATAAATACGGATACATAACCGCCATGCGGGAATTTCTCAATATTGGCCAGGAAGAAAGAAATCTCAATGGTCAGATAAACAGAAACAACCAGAACGATAAATATTGGATTATAACGTTTTAAGACCATAAAGAATCCCAGCAGGATCGTGGTCATGATCATACACATTACGATCGCCAAACCGTAGGCCGCTTCCATATTTCCGGATTCTTTGAAGTGTACTACAATGAACACACAGCCAATGAATAACAGCCAGTTAATGGAAGGAATGTATAATTGTCCTTTTAATTCGGTTGGATATTTGATGCGCACTTTTGGCCATAAGTTCAGACGCATCGCCTCACTGATTAAAGTGAACGATCCGCTGATTAAGGCCTGGGAAGCTATAACGGCCGCCATTGTAGCAATCGCAATTCCGAATGGTAAAAACCAGTCCGGCATTACCAGATAGAAAGGATTTCCGGGATTGTTCGCGTTTCCGCTCAACTCGATTAACGTACTTCCGGTATGCGAAATCAGGTAGGCACCTTGTCCGAAATAGTTGATAACCAGCATACTTTTTACAAAGATCCAGCTGATACGGATGTTTTTAATTCCGCAATGTCCCAAATCACTGTATAAGGCTTCGGCTCCGGTGGTACAAAGGAAAACATAGCCTAAAACATAAAATCCTTCGTGATGTATTTTTAATAAATGAAAGGCATAATAAGGGTTAAGTGCTTTTAAAACAGCAACATTGCCCATTAGGTGAATGATACCCAGCGTTCCCAGCATTCCAAACCAAAGCAGCATTAACGGGCCGAAAAATTTTCCAACCAGCTTGGTTCCGAATCGCTGAATAAAGAATAACGCAAATAAAATTCCAATTACAATCGGAATGGTATTCAGCTCCGGATTGTAGGTCCTTAATCCTTCAATGGCAGAAGAAACCGAGATGGGCGGGGTAATAATACCATCGGCCAGCAGGGCACTTCCCCCGAGGATAGCCGGCACAATGAGCCAGCGTTTTTTTAGTTTTTTAACAAGGGTGTATAAGGAAAAGATTCCTCCTTCCCCTTTATTATCAGCACGTAATGTCAGGATTACGTATTTGAAAGTTGTCTGAATTGTCAGGGTCCAGAAAATACAAGAAATAGCACCAAGTACAACATCAGGATTTATTGCTTGTTTGCCAACGATGGCTTTCATTACATATAACGGAGAAGTTCCGATATCTCCGTAAATGATTCCTAATGTTACAATTAAACCACCTAAAGTGACTTTGTTAAGGTGGTTACTGCTATGGGTAGAACTCACGATGTGAAATATTTAAAATCACAAAATTATCATAAAAAACGAAAGTCATGCATAATTCTTTGAAAATTAATTTTTAAGAATTTTGTTGTACTCGGCCGTATTATTCAATATTGCCTGTGCTTTAGTAATTTCGGCATTACTTTTCGTGTAATATTGGTACAATCCTTCCTTGTATTGATAACGTTTTATGATTTCATCGGTGATGAGTTTTTTGATTTCCGTTTTGTTTTTTTCCAGTTCTTTTTCATCACTTCGCTGCAAAGCGGCTAAAAGCTGCTGGTATTCTGCAGTGATCGTTTCGTCTATTTTCTCTTTTTTGGCTGTTGCCAGTGTGTTTTTAAGCGCCAGTTCCGTTTCGGTATCAAATTCGAATTTCTCTTTTTTAAGAAAGGCTTTAAAATCGGCAAAATCGGTATCCGAAAAATTAGGAATGCTGGTACCCAGATTCGGATTTTTATAGTAGTACTGCGTTACATAATTAAAAATACCATCGTTTTTCAGTAAAGCATCAGCAATGGTACTTTGTTTGGTTTCGGCTAATTCCACATCGGGCTGAATACCGCCGCCATCATAAACCGTTCTTCCTTTTTTGGTTTTAAACGCATTGTACTGGCTGGCATCGGTGCGGATTGCTTTTCCGTTTTTGTCTTTTTTGGAATAGTCCAAAGCCTGGATGCATCTTCCGGATGGGGTGTAATATCTTGAAATAGTTACTTTTACCTGAGTGCCATAGGTCAGATCCAACGGACGTTGCACCAAACCTTTACCAAAACTACGGGCACCCACCACCACCGCGCGGTCTAAATCCTGTAAGGCACCGGCAACAATTTCGGAAGCCGATGCACTGCGGCCGTCTACTAAAACAACCAGTGGAATTTCCAGATCAACAGGTGGTTTCTGGGTTTTATAGCTGTTATTGTGTTTTTCAATTTTCGATTTTGTCGTTACAATAATCTCATTCTGAGGAACAAAAAGATTACAGATGTTTACCGCTTCGTGCAGTAGTCCGCCCGGATTACCGCGCAGGTCCAGAACTATTTTTTTAGCACCCTGGCTTTTTAATTTTTCCAGTGCCTCTTTTGTTTCGGCCGAAGCTTTCGAATTGAATTGCGACAGCACGATATAACCGGTAGTATTATCGCTTAAAAGCGCATAAAACGGAACGGCTTTCAGTTCCACTTCATCCAAAACCAGCTGGGTGTTCATCAGTTTTCCCTGACGTTTGTACTGGATGTCGATTTTGGTGTTTTTGGTACCTTTCAATAATTGTGCGGCATCGTCTTTAAAATCAACCAGATTTACATCGCCGATCTGAACAATTTCGTCACCGGCTTTTAAACCTGCTTTGTCTGCCGGAAAGTTTTTATACGGTTCGCGGATAATCAAACGACCGTCCTTACGGCTGATGTAGGCACCGATTCCGGTATATTCACCGGTCGAATTGATTTTGAATTTGGCAACGTCCTGTTCGTTAAAATAAACGGTATACGGATCCAGATCCAGTAGCATGTTCTTGATGGCTTTGTCCATCAGTTCTCCCGGATTGGTTTCATCAACATAGTTTTGGTTGACCGTTTTAAACAGGGTTGTGAAAATTTCTATCTGCTTGGCAATTTCGAAGAAATCATCCCGGAAACTGGCACCAACAAATAAAAAACCTCCTGCCACTACAGGAATGATATATTTTTTCTTTAACAGACTTAGCATTTTTTAAACTGATTTTTTCTTAAACCTTCTGCGAATGAAAACAAAAAGCAACACGAAAATAATGATAAATGGCCATACTTGCAGTAATCCCAGAAAGAAAGTTGAAATTCCAAAAAAGC
The DNA here is from genome assembly GCF_013389455.1 of Flavobacterium inviolabile. NCBI lineage: Bacteria > Pseudomonadati > Bacteroidota > Flavobacteriia > Flavobacteriales > Flavobacteriaceae > Flavobacterium > Flavobacterium inviolabile. Next base: position 828,231 of record NZ_CP058278.1, read on the forward strand.
CTTCCTTAAAAGAATTCCACATTTTACTGCCGTAAGATACCGTTGCACCGCTTTCGGAAGCATTGTTCGTGTACATTTCAATCGTTACCGTGCTCATTGCTACCCGGCTTTGCAGGTATTTTAGCTGCCCTTCTTTTGCCTCGATTTCCTCACGAACGGTTGCCAGCCCTTTTTCAATTTCAATTATTTCGGAAACCTTGGTGGCTTTGTTCAGCAATTCGAGATAGCGTTTTTCTAATGTTTTCTTGGTATTGATGCGGGATTCCACATCAATATATTCTTCGGTAACATCGTCTGATGAAATCTCTTTCCGGTCAAAATGGGAAACACCCTGACCGATGTCGGTTATAAAAGCATCAAAAGCAGTATTCGGAATGCGGACGATGAGGTTGCGGTACACCGAACCGTAATCTTTTCCGGACACATCGTTTTGAATGGTGGCTTTGTATTTTACAATGGCTTTCTGAACATCGGAAAAAGACTGGTTGAGGTTGGAAGTCTCAAACCGAAGATTGGCATTTTTAATGATTTTGGCTTCGATTTTAGTTTCTTCACCGGCACCGCCCGACTCGTTCTGCAGGGATGGTGCCATAGCAGCGGCAACAGGCGCTGCATCATATTCGGTCGCAGCAATTTGTTCAGAGCGCTGTTTTTGACAGCCAATGGTAATTAGTAATAACGACAGGGCAACGATAATTCTTTTCATAAGCAATTGCTATTATTTGATATACAACGTAAAAGAGTATTTAAAAGTACACTTTTTGACGGAATATTAAGCCAATAACACGATTGCTAAAACAATAAAAATTATTGATCTGCCGGGTTGATCGTTGCAATGAACTTTTCGAAAAGCAGTATGGTTTTTTCGTTGATTTCCTGGTAAGTCAGGCGTTCTTTGGTTTGATACAGGAACATAAAAGCATAGGGTTTGTCTGTGTTTTCCAGCAACAGCTGCTTGTTGAGACGGTACGTTTCCCGCAAAACCCTTTTAAAATAATTACGGTCCACCGCTTTTTTGAAATAGCGTTTGGAAACGGAAACACCCATTTTGATTTTCGTTTCCTGTTCTGATTCCAGTGGGGTATAGACTAAGCGCAGCGGATATTTCGATACCGATTTCCCTTCAGAGAATAAAATATCGATGGTGTTTCTGCTTTTTAGTTTTTCCGATTTCGGATAGGTGTTTTTCATGTACGTAATTAAGTGGCAAAGTTACGAAGGGAATCACAGAAATAAAAAGCCTTTCTTCAAAAGAAAGGCCGGAACTTATTTATTCTTAATTAGTTTTTTGGCAATTTCATGCAGTGCGTCCCGGTTTTGGTCCACAAAAAACAAACCAGCCTGGATGAGTTCGTAGATGTTTTTCTTGGAAGTATCGTCCATTTCGGATGAAGCATTTTTGAGTTGCGGCATTAAACGGTAATAGTTTTTCCGATTTCTGGGACCCAGGGTTTCATACATTTTTGTCAGGTGATAATCCACTGTTTCCACATTGGCAGACAACAGCATATCGATCAAAGGAGCGATCCATTTTATCTTTCCGGCATTTTCAAACTTTTCAAACGTATAAGGTTTGTGTACTTCGCCGGTTCCTACCGAAACAATGATCATGTCGTTTATAGCGGGATAATCCGGTTTTTTGTCATCGGACAAAACTTTTGAAAAAGCGATCTTGCGCGCTTCCGCATAAGCACAAAGTGCCGGATTGTTTGCATATACGCCGCCATCGATCAGCACAAACTCCTGACCGTACAGGGATTTTATTTTTGCCGGCTCGAAATAGGTCGGTGCGGCACTGGTGGCCCGGCAAACATCTTTTACATAAAAATTTTCCAGACTGGAATGCGCTTCATGGCTGGCAAAGAATTTGGCTTTGCGCTGACCGATGTCGTATGAAGTGATCAGGCAGGGTTTGATAAAATCTTTTATTTCCAGGTTACCGAAGACTTCTTCCAGCTGTTTTTCGAGATTTTTCTGCGAGATTTTTTCATTAAACAAACCAAAAGGATTGATCGCGTGTTCCCAAAGGGAAACATTGAAAATACTTTCTCCTTTTTTAGCATACAGATCCAGAGCGGCTTCCACCGAAAATTTTGCCTTTTTGTTTTTATCCGGAAAGAGCAGGATAGAAGTCAGCAATCCACCGGTGCTGCTTCCGGCAATAAGGTCAAAGTAATCACCCAGCCTGGCTGTGGGGCTGTCGAGCTTCTGTAATTCTTCTTCGATATATTTTAAGATGACACAGGTGATGATTCCCCGGATTCCTCCTCCGTCCAGACTTAATATTCTTATCTTTTTAGACATGGCTTTTACGCTGTTAAGTTTCCTCCAAATAGTGGGGATTTATGTGTAGCTAAAGTATTATTAAAGGACAACATATCCGCTTTTATCCTGTTTCAATTTTGATAATTTTTTCCAATCGTTATAACCGCGTTTATCAAAATGCGGCAGGTCTTTGAATTTTTTCCAGTTACCGCCCCATTCCCAACCGTGTTTGGCAAAAATGCGGACACATTCGTACCAGTCGGAAATGGTATCGTTGTCCCAGTCTTTTACTGTATCCCAGGAAGCCGTTTTGCCGTCAATGATTAAACAAATATCTACTGCAAAGCCATAATTGTGAATGGACTGCCCACCTTTGGCATTGGTGACTTTTTTTCCGGGAACGGTTCGCCCGATGGCGTATAGATCGTTTTGTTCCTTTACCGTGCGCAATCCCTGTGTGATCCTGATTTTTGCCCTGCCGGTGAGTTGCTTGTCGCATTCCTGTATGATTTTCGTCATTTCCTCCCTGACAAAAGGATGTAGTTTTTCAATGCGCTGTTGGGTAGCTTTGTCCATGGTTTTTTGGTTTTAGTCTTTTTGGTGGTATAAAATTAAAAGAAAAAAGCGAACACAAACCGGAAGTGGCCGGTTTTGTCCGTCGGCACAGGCGCTATCAGCATAAACAAGTTGAAACGTCTAAATAAAGGCGTTTGCGCTTGTAAAATCCGGTGTCCGGACAATTCCGGGTATTAACAATAAAAGCGGCTCTAAGGCCGCTTTTATTGTTATTAAGGCTTCCGTAGCGGAAGCTTTGGTATTGGTTATGGTTTTGCCGGATAAACATTGTTTTCTTTTTTCACATCGGCCATTAAATCACTCGGATCAATAACAATCGCTTTGATTGCCGATTTCTCTTTTTTGATCGGTAATTCGTAGGTTGTAAATGCCCAATCCCATCCGTTAAGAATTGTTCTGTTGATGTCCGGGAACGGGTTTTCTTTATTCCAGCGCATTAAGGTGTTCGGGATATAGAAACTTTCCTTGGTTCCGTCCTGGTAAACCACAAGAATATCCAATGGCATTGGCATTCTTCCGATTCTTTCCAAAGTTACTTTGGTGTTTTTACCGTCTTCCGTTACGGCTTTGATACCGTAATCAATGGTATTGGTTGTTTTGGTCCAGTCGTTTAAATACCAGTCCAGTGATGCACCGGAAACTCTTTCGGCAGTACGCTTGAAATCGTTAGGCGTAGGGTGTGTAAATTTAAAATCGGAATAGTAACGTTTTAAGGTTTCCATCATTTTGTCCATTCCAATCACATATCCCAACTGTGTCAGGAATACTTCTCCTTTGCTGTAAGCCGAGATACTGTACACCATGTTTTCATCGAAACGGTCGGCATGTGTAGACTGCGGTTGTTCCCTGCCGGTATTTACCATATAGAAATAGTTATTATAGGCAGACTGGAACGGGTTTTCGTCTTCCTGTAATTTTTTCTCCATTACGTTAATCATGGCCAGGTCGGAAATAAAGGAAGTAAATCCTTCGTCCATCCAGAAATGTTTGCTTTCATTAGTTGCCAAAACGTGCTGGAACCAGGAATGCGCCATTTCGTGAGCGGTTACACCAATTAAACTCGGAAGACTTCTGTCGCCGGTAATCAAGGTACACATGGCATATTCCATTCCGCCATCGCCACCCTGGATCACCGAGTATTGTTTGTACGGATACTGGCCTACGGATTTGTTGAAGAATTCCATTAAAGCAGCTGTTTTTGGCTGGAACTCTTTCCATTTGTCTTTGTATTTCGGGTTGTTTTTGTAGAAAAAGTGCAATGCTACATTGTTTGGTCCCGGATAGATGTCGTGGATAAAATCCTTGTCGGCGCCCCAGGCAAAGTCATGAACCATTGGCGCTTTAAAATGCCAGGTTAATGTTTTGGCTTTTTTAGGGTAAGTAACAGTTACGCCTTTGTCCTCATAACCGTGTCCGATTTCATTTTTATTCTGCAGGTAACCGGTCGAGCCGATTACATAATCTTTATCCAGTGTGATCTTTACGTCGAAATCACCCCAAACTCCGTGAAATTCACGTCCGATATACGGATCGGCATGCCATCCTTCGAAATCGAATTCGGCAATTTTCGGATACCATTGGGTCATGGAAAGTGCGACACCTTCGTCTGAATTTCTTCCGGAACGACGAATCTGCAACGGCACCTGTCCGTCGAAATCCAAAGTAAATGTTGTGGATTTACCCGGTAATAATGCTTTGGCAAGATCAACTTCCAGTACAGTTCCTACCACACGGTTGTTTGCCGCAACACCATCCTGTTTGAAGTTCGTTATTTTCAGGTAACCGATTTCATTTGGTTTTAACGTGCTTATTCTACTTTCTTTTACCGTTTTATCTCCGGTTTTGAAGCTTTTTACCATTCTTTTATCCGGATCGGAAATGGTTTTCAACCGCGCATCCATTTCGCTTCCCGGCTGGAAAGCATTGAAATATAAATGGTAAAATACCTTGCGTAAGGTATCGGGAGAATTGTTTGTGTAAACCAGGGTTTGCGTTCCTTTATACTGGAAATTTTTCACATCCATGTTTACCTCCATTTTATAGTCAACATGCTGTTGCCAGTATCCCGGATTTGGATTGTGCTGAGCAAACAAACTACCGATGCTCAGTAAAGAAAGTAGGAATAACTTTTTCATTTTTGTAGTAATTGAATTTAGGCCGGAAGCGGCCTTATGTAATAGTAAAATGGAAGGGAAAGCCCCTTCCATTTTATTCGTTTCTTATTTTTTTGAAGCTACTTTTTCAGCCATGATCAATGCATTGTAAGCATTAACCATTTTTCCTGATTTGGAAATTTCGCTGAACATACGCTTGTTGTCAGGATCACCACCTAAAATAACTTCCTGTTTTACTGCAATTCCGGAGTCCATGATAATTTGTTTTACCTGGGCAGCCGTTAAGCCTGGATAGTAAGAACGGATTAAAGCAGCTACTCCGGCAACATTTGGCGAAGCCATTGAGGTTCCCTGTAAGTACTCATAACTTTGGTTTGGCGTAGTGGCATAGATCTTTTCACCCGGAGCAAAAACATCTACATCCGATTTTCCGTAGTTGGAGAAATCAGCTACCAGTTGCGGTCCGTAAACATAGTTTAAGGCACCAACCGTTAAAAAGTTGTCTGCGATTTCCGGCCCCATCTTGATGTTGTCATTCGGGAAACGGTCCACACCGCCGTCTGCATTCAGATCCAATCCTTCATTTCCGGCAGCAACAACGATCAATACGTCTTTTGAAGCGGCATATTTGATAGCATCATAAACCCATTCCGGATGTTGTGCAAAATATTTACCGAAACTTCCGTTGATTACTTTCGCACCGTTATCTACAGCATAACGGATACCTAAAGCGATATCTTTATCATATTCGTCTCCGTCCGGCACAGCACGAACAGCCAGGATTTCAACATTGTTACTCGCTACACCGTCGCCGCCCATTCCGTTAGCTCTGGTTTGTGCAATGATACCCGCAACGTGAGTTCCGTGTTTGGCACCGCTTTTTACAGGACCGATTACATTGTTGTCCCCGTATTTTTTATCGTTAATATCGTTTGGATTGTCACCAACTAATTTTCTACCGTCGAATTGTAAATTCATGTGGTAGTTTACCTGGCTGTAAACCTGATCTTTAAACTCGTCAATTTTGGTCAGATCGTTACCGGTTTGCGGCAATACCTGCGACATTACCATTTTCGCCTGGCTTAAAGCCGGTTCTGAAGTCTGGATTTTCTGAATATCTTCAAGCGTATAGGTATCTTTCTTTAAATGCTTTTTAATAGTGTTGCTGGCATTTAAGATAAAATCAAGCTGTTGTTTCGCCTGCATTACCTCACTGGATTCTTTTTCGTATTCTGCTTTTGCTTTTTTATAGGTTTCAGAACCATCGTCTCCTTTTTTAAGGATACGGATATATTCCATGTTTTCATGTTCTGCTTTTCCTAAAAAGTTCCAGCCGTGGATGTCATCAATATAACCGTTTTTGTCGTCATCGATTCCGTTTCCGGCAACCTCTTTCGGATTTGTCCAGATAACCGGTTTTAGATCTTCATGGTCAATATCGACACCGGAGTCTACAACACCAACGATAACTTTTTTGCTTTTTTTGCCTTTTAATAATTCTGCATAAGCTCTGTCAACACTCATTCCGGGAACGGTATCTTTGATTAAGTCAAGATGGCTCCAGCGTTTCAAATCTTTTTCAGCCAGTTTTCCAACTTTTACAGGCATGTTGTCTGATGCCGTTAAAGGAGTATATACTGCTGTTTTCTGAGTTCCGCAACTCGCTAGGGCTAAGGCAAGTGCAGCAGATAAATAAAGGGGTTTTATTAATTTCATATACTTTTTGTTTTTCTAATTTTATAGGTCGAATGTATTTGTTTTTGTTACAATTTTTTTTGAGATTAACACTACTTTAGTATTTCATCACATTGAAAAACGTCTTTAAGACGCACTCCTTTATCGGTACGCTCAACAGTTATAATCTGATTGTGCGCATCGTGTTCCAAAAATAAAAAGTAATTTTTGTCGGCAGCATTGTTCATGAATTTTGTTTTTTCATCAAGCGTCAGCAGCGGTCTTGTGTCGTATCCCATTACATACGGAATCGGGATATGCCCGGCTGTTGCTAATAAATCGGCACAAAAAACAAGTGTTTTATCCTGGTATTGAATATGCGGGATCATTTGTTTTTCGGTATGGCCGTCTGCAAATAAAATTCCGAATCCCAGTTCTGACTGTTCAAGGAAATCGCCTTCCGGACGATCGATGAATTTTAATTGTCCGCTTTCCCGGATTGGCAGGGTGTTTTCGCTTAAAAATGAGGCTTTCTCTCTGGCATTTGGTTGGGTTGCCCATTCCCAGTGGTTTTCGTTTGTCCAGTAGGTAGCATTTTTAAAAGCCACTTCATAGCCGGTGCGGTCTTTGTTCCAGACTACGCTGCCGCCGCAATGGTCAAAATGCAGGTGGGTCATGAACACATCGGTGATGTCATCACGGTGAAAACCGTATTGTGCCAGGGATTTGTCGATAGAGTGTGTTCCCCAAAGCGAATAGTAACCAAAGAATTTATCGGATTGTTTATTTCCCATTCCGGTGTCGATCAAAATCAGCCGGTTGCCGTCTTCAATAAGCAGGCACCGTGCTGCGATATCGATTAAATTATTCTCGTCGGCCGGATTTGTTTTGTTCCAGATGGTCTTGGGAACCACGCCAAACATAGCGCCGCCATCCAGTTTAAAGTTGCCGCTTTCTATGGGATATAGTTTCATTACAAAAAATTTAATTGGAATGTAAAGATACTTTTTAAAGATAAAATAGAAAAAAATAAATGCGCAATGCAAAAAGACAATGCATGCTGCCCGGAATTACAGTAACGGTATTTGCCGGAATGATGACGCAAAGACGGGTTTTCCGAAATGAAAATCATGCAAGATAATCGTTGGAAATCATTACAGAGCTGACAATTATCATAGAATAACGTTTTTCTATCAAGCTATTAGTTATAAAAATGTTAGGTAGTATGGCAAACCGCAATATTTGTAATATCTTTGCATCAATTTAGAAATAATCTGTTTAAACGTTATGATAAAAGTATCTGAGACAGCAAAAAAAAGAATCGTTAACTTAATGGAAGATGACGGTTTTAACGCTACTACTGATTATGTTCGTGTGGGTGTAAAAAGCGGTGGATGTTCAGGCTTATCGTATGACTTAAAGTTTGATAAGAGCCTGGGAGATGACGATAAAGTATTTGAAGACAACAATATAAAAATTGCCGTAGATAAAAAAAGCTTTTTGTATTTAGTAGGCACTACTTTAGAATATTCCGGAGGGCTGAATGGAAAAGGATTTGTATTTAACAATCCGAATGCCAACAGAACTTGCGGTTGTGGTGAAAGTTTTTCACTTTAAAAAGGTAAGTCATTACGCTCCATACCATGATTTCAGAGTGGTTTAATTCTGAAATCACGGTAAGAGCAATCGACAATAAGACAAAAGAAATGAGTAAGTATACTGAAGAAGAATTAAAAAAAGAACTGGAAACCAAAGAGTATGAATATGGTTTCTATACCGATATTGAGTCGGAAACGTTTCCTGTTGGATTGAATGAAGACATTGTCCGGGCCATTTCAAAAAAGAAAAATGAGCCGGAATGGATGACAGAATGGCGATTGGAAGCTTTTCGTGCCTGGGAACAGATGATTGAACCGGAATGGGCAAATGTTCATTATGAAAAACCTGATTTTCAGGCAATCTCTTATTATTCTGCCCCAAAGAAAAAAGACAAATACGAAAGTTTGGATGAGGTAGATCCGGAATTACTGGAAACCTTTAAAAAACTGGGAATCTCTATAGACGAGCAAAAAAAATTAGCAGGAGTAGCAGTCGATATTGTAATGGACTCGGTTTCTGTAGCCACTACCTTTAAAAAGACACTGGCCGAAAAAGGCATTATTTTCTGCTCTATTTCGGAAGCCATTCAGGAACATCCGGAACTGGTTCGTCAGTATATCGGAAGTGTTGTTCCTCAAAAAGATAACTTTTATGCCGCATTGAACTCGGCAGTATTCTCGGATGGTTCTTTCTGTTATATTCCGAAAGGCGTTCGCTGCCCGATGGAATTATCTACTTATTTCCGTATCAACCAGGCAGGAACAGGTCAGTTTGAAAGAACACTTGTTGTTGCAGACGAAGGCAGTTATGTGAGCTACCTGGAAGGATGTACAGCACCTTCCCGTGATGAAAACCAGCTGCATGCCGCTGTTGTTGAGCTTATTGCTTTAGACAATGCCGAAATTAAATATTCTACCGTTCAAAACTGGTTCCCCGGAAACAAAGAAGGAAAAGGTGGTGTTTACAACTTTGTAACCAAAAGAGGTTTGTGTGAGAAAAATGCAAAAATCTCCTGGACACAGGTTGAAACCGGATCGGCAGTTACCTGGAAATATCCTTCCTGTATTTTAAAAGGAGATAATTCGGTAGGTGAGTTTTACTCTATTGCCGTAACCAATAACTTCCAGCAGGCAGATACCGGAACCAAAATGATTCACTTAGGAAACAATACGAAGAGTACCATTATTTCCAAAGGAATTTCTGCCGGAAGATCTCAAAACAGCTACCGTGGATTGGTTCAGGTGAGTTCCCGCGCGGAAAATGCCCGTAACTTCTCCCAGTGTGATTCGTTGCTGATGGGTAACAATTGCGGGGCACATACATTCCCGTATATCGAATCCAAAAACAGTTCGGCAAAAATCGAGCACGAAGCAACCACCAGTAAAATTGGTGAAGACCAGGTGTTTTACTGTAACCAGAGAGGTATTCCAACGGAAAAAGCCATTGCATTGATTGTAAACGGATTCAGTAAAGAAGTTTTAAACAAACTTCCGATGGAATTTGCTGTGGAAGCTCAGAAATTATTAGAAATATCATTGGAAGGATCGGTTGGTTAAGCTGCGGAAACCCTTCAAAAACATATATCAGAAATAAAGGAACGTCAACAACGTTGCTACATTTAAAAATTAAACATTGGAAACAAAATGTTAGTTATAAAAAATTTACACGCTAGCGTAGAAGATAAAGAAATATTAAAAGGAATTAATCTTGAAGTAAAAGCAGGAGAAGTTCATGCGATAATGGGACCAAACGGAGCCGGGAAAAGTACCTTATCATCGGTTATTGCCGGTCGTGAGGATTATGAAGTGACCGAAGGGGAAATCCTTTTGGAAGGGGAAGACCTGACCGAACTGGCACCGGAGGAAAGAGCACACAAAGGCGTGTTTCTGTCGTTCCAGTATCCTATTGAAATTCCGGGAGTTTCGGTTACAAACTTTATGAAAACGGCGATCAACGAAACCAGAAAAGCAAAAGGTCTGGAAGAAATGCCGGCTAATGAAATGCTGAAAATGATCCGTGAAAAATCGGAGCTGTTGGAAATCGACAGAAAGTTTTTATCCCGTTCGTTAAACGAAGGATTTTCCGGAGGTGAGAAAAAACGTAATGAGATCTTCCAGATGGCAATGTTAGAACCAAAACTGGCTATTCTTGACGAAACCGATTCCGGATTGGATATCGATGCTTTGAGAATTGTGGCCAATGGGGTTAACAAACTAAAAAGTGAAGAGAATGCCGTAGTTGTGATCACGCACTACCAAAGATTGTTAGACTATATTGTTCCTGATTTTGTACACGTTTTACACGATGGTAAAATCGTTAAGACCGGAGGGAAAGAGCTGGCTCTGGAACTGGAAGAAAAAGGATACGACTGGATTAAAAACGAAAACTAGATTTCAAAAAAGATTGAAAGCATATTCAATTTTTGAAACGTAGCAAACATGGATTTAAAAGAAAAACTGATCTCCTCTTTTATGGCTTTTGAAGAGCGTGTAGATGTGCAGGCAACCCTGCACGATACCCGTACAGAAGCATTAAAGAATTTTGAAAATAAAGGCTTCCCGACTAAAAAAGAGGAAGCATGGAAATATACCTCACTGAATGCGGTTTTAAAAAATGATTTCAGTGTATTTCCTAAAAATGAAAGTGCTGTAGATTTTAAAGAAGTAAAAAAATACTTCCTGAACGATGTGGATACCTACAAAATTGTTTTTGTAGACGGTGTCTTCAGTTCGTTTTTATCTTCTACAACACATGACGGACAGGATGTTTGTCTGATGTCTTCGGCATTGACAAAGCCTAAATATAAAATGATCATCGATACCTACTTCAACCAGGTTGCGGACAAGGAAGAAAGCATGACTTCCCTGAATACCGCTTTTGCCTATGAAGGAGCGTATATCAACATCCCGAAAAGCAAGATTGCCGATAAACCGATTGAAGTAATTTACTTCTCCACAGGAAATGAAGCCGCTTTGATGGTACAGCCCCGAAATTTGATTATCGTTGGGGAAAACGCCCATGTGCAGATCATAGAGCGTCATCAGAGTCTGAATGAGAACCCGGTTCTGATCAACTCGGTAACCGAGATCTTTGCCCACAAACGCGCCATCGTGGATTTTTATAAAATCCAGAATGACGTGCAAACGGCAAACCTGATTGACAATACCTATATTTCCCAGAAACAGGAAAGCATCGTGTCGGTACACACCTTCTCTTTTGGAGGGAATATCACCCGAAACAACCTGAATTTCTACCACCAGGGCGAAAGAATAGACAGTACTTTAAAAGGAATCACCCTTATTGGCGACAAACAACACGTGGACCACTATACTCTGGTGCACCACGCACAGCCAAACTGCGAAAGCCACCAGAATTACAAAGGAATCTATGGCGATAATTCGACAGGGGTATTCAACGGTAAAATATATGTGGAAAGAGAAGCACAGAAAACAGATGCTTTCCAGCAGAACAACAATATCTTACTGAGTGATAAAGCCACGATTAATGCCAAGCCGCAATTGGAAATTTTTGCAGATGATGTAAAATGTTCACACGGTTGTACGATCGGACAATTGGACGAAAGCGCCATGTTCTATATGCAGCAGCGCGGAATTCCTAAAAAAGAAGCGAAAGCGTTGTTAATGTATGCCTTTACAAGCGAAGTAACATCCAGTATTAAAATCCCGGAACTAAAAAATAAGATTGCCCGTATTATTGCGACTAAATTAGGCGTAAACATGGGATTTGACTTATAATTAGTGATTACAATAATTAAAAAGCCTGGCAGTTTTGTCAGGCTTTTTTTGTTTTAAATCGTTTTTATTCGCGTTTTAGTATGCTTCATTTGATCTTATTACGATTTTTATTGTTAATTTTATTAACAGAAATTGAAAATCTAATAAAAATCTAATGACATAAATTAGTTTTTATTTTAGTGAACATAGAATTTTGTTGCAGAATTATGATTTGTTGTTGAATACAATTTTTCAATACTGTTTTATATGAAATTGAAACTATTTCTCACTTTTGTTTTACTGGTTACAGCAAAAGATGTTTTAATGTCGCAAACCGTTTATGACATTAAAACTGCCCTCCAAACGGCAAAAGCCAACAACCGGGAGCTAAAAACCGAACAGCTTAATGTTCAGGTGGCTCAGGCCGACGTTGTAACGGCAAAATTAAGACCCAATTTGTCGTTGAATAACCAGACGTTACAATTGGCAGAATCGGCACATTATGCTCCGGATACCAAATGGAGCAATTCCCAGAACAGACAGGTATGGTGGCAGTTAACCAAACAGTTCCAGCTGCCTTCGCAAAGAAAAAACAAAATTGATGTTGCGAATAAAGGTGTTGCGGTTACAGAAGCGAACTACAAGGATTTTGAGCGAAACTTACTAACGGAAGTTGCCATGAACTGGCTGGATGTATGGCTGTCGCAGAAAAAATGGCAAACCGCATTAATGGCAAAAAACAACTGGGATACGTTGGTTACCGTAAACAAAAGCCGTCTTAAAAACCAGGTGATCACCACTACAGATTACAGCAGGACAGAACTGGTAGCCAGTCAATACAACGTGCTGGCACAAACGGCAAAACAGGATTACCAGAACAAGCTCAACAACCTCAAATTCATTTTGGGCGTTACGGATGACATCACGATTGCCGGTGACGATGCCGTGGAGCTGGGCGCTCTGGCAAACCAGGAAGAACTGCTCAACAATGCTATCGAAAACAGAAGCGATATCAATGTACTTAAAAGCAATATTGAAGTCATGAAAAGCAATGTTTCCCTTCAAAAAAGCTTAGCCTATCCGCAGCCGGAACTGGGTGCTGTTTACAACCCGCAGAACAACGTTCCGTATGTCGGGATATACGCAACTATCGATCTGCCTTTTTTCGACAGAAACCAGGGAGAAATTAAAAAATCGCAGGTAACCAGAGATAAAGCAGAGCAGGAACTGATCACATCCAAGGAAAAGATCAAAACGGAGATCAGCAATGCCTATACCAGCTACAAACAATTTGAACAGAATGCGGCCAATCTGAAAAAAATGCGGGAACAATCCTATCACATTTTAGACAATGTGAAATATGCCTACATGAGAGGCGGAACCACGCTGATTGACTTTCTGGAAGCACAGCGAACCTGGTATGACACGCAGGAAAACTATTATGAAGCGATATACCAGCATAAAGAAAGTTACATCAAATTACTATATACAACAGGTTTAATACATCAAATAGCACAATAAATGAAAAGCGTTTTCTCACTCGTAATCATGATGCTCTTATTTTCTTGCAATTCCAAAGAAACCAAGAAAGAAGAAGCACCACAACCTCCAAAAGTCGAAGACAATGGTACCCGTATAACGTTTAAGGATAAAGCCATCTTTAAACTGTTTAAAACCGAAACAATAGCCGATGGTTCCATTACCGGCGACCTGGTTTCGGTAGGATTGGTAGGAGCTACCGTTTTAGGATCCGACTCCGGAAGTTCGAATAACATTGTTTTATTTGAAAACCCGGAACTGGCATCGAACTATACACAGTTAATCCAGCACCAGATCAATATTAAACAGATCAGCAATGTCAATATCAAACAAAGACAGATCGAGCTGGCCAGAGCAAAAGACCTGAACCTTCATGGCGCGATGACCGGACAGGAATTGCTGAATACCCAAACAGCGCTATCGATGGAAATGACGAATCTTTCCAATGAAAAAGCGGCGATAATCGAGCATGAAGCAATGCTGAAATCGGCGGGATTTGATCCGGACTTATTGCGCAGAGCGAAAAAAGGAACGGCTTATCTGGTGAGTGATATTCCGGAAAACCAGATCAGCAAACTGAAAGTGGGCGACATCTGCAGAATACAGTTTACCGCTTACCCGAATGATAAATTTACCGGGAAAATAGAAGCGATTGCCGACCGTGTGGATTTTACAACCCGTATGGTAAAACTCAGAATCGGACTGGACAATACCAACAATAAATTAAAAGTTGGAATGTATGCCAACGTTGCTTTCGGACTGGAAAGTGACAACACGATGAGTGTTCCTAAAATGGCGATCGTTACCGTTCAGGGAATGAACTATGTTTTCATTCAAAAAGACGATGCACAGTTTGAGAGAAGAAAAGTAGAAGTAGGGCAGCAAATTGGCGACAGAGTAGTAGTGTTTAGCGGAATAAACAAAGGAGAGAAAGTCGTTACCCAGGGAATAATGCAGTTAAAAGGATTGTCTTTTGGATATTAATTTTAAAAAGTATGATACAGGCTCAGATTTTTATTGATAAAGATGAATTGAAAGGTATCAAACCTTTATACGAATTCATTTTGCTGTTCTTATTGGAAAGAAATATTGCCGGCGCAACAGCTTTTGTGGGCATTATGGGATTTGGTAAACACCAGAAACTGAAGCGCCCCAACAGCGGGTTTTCATTTGATGAAACGCCGCTGGTAATTACTTTTATCGATGAAGAAGAAAAAGTGAAAAATGCGTTAACAGAATTAAGAAATCAATACAGCGGCGGTTTTATTATAACACAGGCTGTGGAACAATGGTAAAAAATGATTAAGAACTTACTTTTATTCTCACTGCGAAACCGATGGATCGTAGTGGGTATAAGCATCGCATTAATGCTTATAGGTTACCTGTGTTTCACACAACTAAAAATAGAAGCCTATCCGGATATTGCCGATACGAACGTAATTGTTGTGGCGCAGTATAAGGGAAGAGCGGCAGAAGAAGTAGAGCAACAGGTTACAGTAGCGATTGAAAGAGCGCTTCAGAATACACCAAATGTACTGGACAGAAGAAGCCGGACCATTTTTGGTTTGGGGATCGTTCAGCTTACGTTTAAAGACGGAACGGATGATTATTTTGCCAGACAGCAGGTTATGGAAAGACTGGCAACCGCAGAATTACCGGAAGGGGTAGATGTGGAACTGGCACCGTTATCGACTGCCGTAGGTGAAATTTTAAGATATGTGGTGGAAGCACCGCCAAGCTATACGCCAACGGAAATACGCGACTTGCAGGATTGGGTGATCAAACCGTATTTACTGCAAACAGACGGTGTGGCGGATATTACCACCTTTGGCGGACCGCTGAAACAATTTCACATTCAATTGTCGCCGGATAAACTTCGAAAATACAACCTGAGCATTGCCGATGTGGAAAGCAAAATTGTGGCCAACAACATTAACTCGGGCGGTAACACGATAGAACGTGGCGGACAGGCTTTTGCCGTTAGGGGATTAGGAGCCATCAAAACGGAAAAAGACATTGAAAATATCGTAATTAAAACGGCGAACGGCTTACCGGTATTTATCCGTGATGTGGGCGATGTGGAAATTGCACCACCATCTCCAAGCGGGGTTTTAGGATATACCATCAATGCCGAAAAAGTAGATGTGAGCAATGGCGTGGAAGGAATCGTATTGTTAAGAAGATACGAAAACCCGAGTGAAGCCTTACAGAAACTAAAACAGCGTATTACCGATTTGCAGGATCACGGCCTTCCGGAAGGGGTAACGATCAGAACACTATACGACAGAAGCTTCCTGATTAACCACTCTTTGGAAACCGTTGGAAAAACCTTGTTTGAAGGGGTTAGTATCGTAATCCTGGTTTTAATTTTCTTTTTAGGAAGTTTCAGAAGTGCGTTGGTAGTAGCTTTAACAATTCCGTTTTCACTGTTGTTTGCGTTTATCATCATGCGGTTAACCGGAATTCCGGCCAACTTATTATCCCTTGGTGCGATCGATTTTGGTATCATTGTAGACGGAGCCGTTGTAATGGCGGAACACCTGATCAGGAGGTACCGCAAGGCCAGTGTGGAAGAACGGAAAGAAGGAATTGTAGCGATAACGATGTTGTCTGCCCAGGAAGTAGGACGTGAGATTTTCTTTTCCGTGGCCATTATCATCCTGGCTTATATGCCAATATTGTTAATGACCCGTGTGGAAGGAAAACTGTTTTCACCAATGGCGCTTACATTATCTTTCGCGGTAATCGGTTCCATGCTGGCAGCCTTAACGTTAATCCCGGTATTGATCTCCTTTGTGTACAACAAAGTGGTATCCAATGTTGATGCGGAAATTAAAGAACACAAAAACGTTGTCCTGGACTTTTTAGATAAAAAATACAATAACTTTTTGTCGGTTACCCTGAGAAAATACAAAAGAACCGTTTATATCGGAATGTTTTTCGTGCTGGTTTTAATTGCTTTCGGAGCGAAACTGGGATCGGAATTTTTACCGGCATTGGATGAGGGTTCCATTTTTTTCAGAGGAAACTTTGCATCGGGCATTTCAATCCAGGAAAATGCAACATATTCTCCTAAGATCAGGAAAATCATAGCCAAGTATCCGCAGATATCATACGTTATTACGCAGGCAGGAAGAAATGATGACGGAACGGATCCTTTCCCGGCGAACCGAAACGAGATACTGATAGGACTGAAAGATTACAAACTGTGGAGCGATACCATTACGAAGAAAGATCTGGTAAAACGCATCAGCGCCGATCTGGAACACCAGCTGCCAAGCGTGCGGTTCTCATCCGGTCAGCCAATTATTGACCAGGTAATGGAAATTGTAACGGGTAGTGCTGCCGATCTTGCAGTGAGTATCGTCGGGGACGATTTAAAACTGATGCGGGCCAAAGCCGACAGTATCGTTTCGATTGTGAACAACATGAAAGGAAGTGCTTCCGTTAATATCGAGCAGGAAGGACCACAGGATCAGCTGTCGATTACCATTGACCGGGAAAAAACGGCCCGATTCGGGATCAATGTGTCCGATATCCAGGATATTATTGAAGCCGCGATTGGTGGAAAAGCCGTTACCACGCTATACGACGGGGTGAAACGCTATGATGTTATCGTGCGTTACCTGCCGCAGTATCGTGCCAATATTGATGAAATCAAAAACTTACTGGTAACCTCTACCAGCGGTTCGCTTATTCCTATCGAACAACTGGCAGATGTGAGCTTTATTCAGGGTCAGACCAACATTTACCACTATAACGGCAAACGTATGATTACCGTGAGAACCAATATTGTAGGCCGTGATCAGGTAGGTTTTGTAAATGAATTACAGGCAAAAATTAAAAAATCCATTCCAACGCCAAAAGGCTATGAAATCATATATGGAGGTCAGTATGAAAACCTGGAAAGAGCCGGTAAACAATTGTTAATGACTATTCCGTTAACCATCGGGCTGGTATTTATACTGTTGTTCTTCCTGTATAAAAATTTCAAAGATACCTTGTTAACAATGACCTGCATACTGTTTGCACTGGGCGGCGGAATCGTAGCCTTACTGCTTCGGGGTTATTATTTCAACGTATCGGCCGGAGTTGGTTTCGTTTCGATCTTCGGAATCTCAGTAATGGCAGGAGTATTGCTGGTTTCGGCGATGAACCGGGCAAGCCTGATCCCGGATGAAGAAGATTTCAAAGACAAGGTACAGCGAACAGCCAAAGAACAGCTGCGGGCCATCATGTCGATTATCATACTGGCCGTTCTGGGATTAATACCGGCAGCAATTTCTTCGGGAATTGGTTCCGATGTTCAACGACCGCTGGCAACGGTAATTATTGGCGGATTATTAAGTACACTACTGTTTACACCAATCGTCATTCCGCCGTTGTATTACTGGCTGCATCCGGAGAAAAAAAGAAAACCCTAAATAACGAAAGCCCCGATTACCGTCGGGGTTTTTTATTGGCATTCCGGCAAAAGACAAATAGCCTTAAATCTGTCTTAATTTATTCTTGTTTTAAATAAACATCCCGTAAATTTGCATAAAAATAAAATGAAACGGATTTGCAGGAGCTAATAACCTGCTTTGAAGTTCCGTCTGACCTTAAAAAACAAGACAAAATCAGATGAAAAAGATAGACATTCAGGCTGTAAGAGCCGATTTTCCAATACTTTCACAAACAGTTAACGGCAAACCATTAGTATATTTTGATAACGGAGCAACCGCTCAGAAACCGAAAGTGGTTATTGATGCGATTACAAAGTATTATGAAGAAATTAATGCCAATATTCACAGAGGCGTTCACACGTTGAGCCAGTTGGCTACAGATGCCTATGAAGTATCCCGTAACACGATACAAAGCCACCTGAATGCGAAGCACAACTATGAAATCATTTTTACTTCCGGGACCACACATGGCATCAATCTGGTTGCAAACGGTTTTGCCGCTATTCTGAAACCGGGCGATGAGGTAATGGTTTCGGCTATAGAACACCACAGCAACATAGTGCCGTGGCAGATGCTATGCGAACGCACCGGTGCCCGGCTGGTTGTCATCCCGATGAATGAAAACGGAGAATTGATCATGTCTGAATTTGACCGTTTGCTGAATGAAAAAACAAAGGTGATAACCGTTAACCATATTTCCAACGCATTGGGAACCCTTAACCCGATTGCGGAGATTATTGAAAAAGGACATAAAGTTGGTGCTGCCGTTTTAATTGACGGAGCGCAGGCAACACCGCACTTACGCCCGGATGTTCAGGAACTGGACTGTGATTTTTATGTGTTTTCAGGACACAAGGTTTGCGGGCCAACCGGTATCGGGATTTTATATGGTAAAGAAAGCTGGCTGAACCGGTTACCGCCGTATCAGGGTGGTGGGGAAATGATTAAAGAAGTGACTTTCGAAAAAACCACATACGCCGAACTGCCGCATAAATTTGAAGCGGGAACGCCCAATATCGCCGGAGGAATAGTGCTGGGTAAAGCCATTGACTATCTTAATTCCATCGGGTTTGACGCTATTGAAGCGCACGAACAGGAATTGCTGGCTTATGGAACACAACGACTATTGGAAATCGAAGGACTGAAAATATACGGAACCGGAGCTAAAAAGGCATCGGTAATTTCGTTTAATATTGAAGGCATTCACCCGTACGATATTGGTACGATTGTTGATAAATTAGGTATAGCGGTGAGAACCGGACACCATTGTGCACAGCCCATTATGAACTTTTTCGATATTCCGGGAACGGTAAGAGCCTCTTTTGCTTTTTATAATACCAAGGAAGAAATTGATATATTTGTAGAAGCGGTTAAAAAAGCACAGCAAATGTTATCCTAAAAAACAAAAAAGATGAAACTATTAACGCTTTTAGTAGCAGTTGTTGTTAGCTGTACAAGCTGCAACTCTGCCCAGCAAAAAACAACTGACGATTCCGGTAATACAACAACAGCAACCATGAAACAGGAAAAGGAATCACCCGTTTTTGAATATGAAGCCTCTTCAAGAGGACTTTATACTAAAATTGTTCTGGACAATAAAGCCTTAAAAGTTGTAAAGGGAAGAGGCGACTCGGCAGTGCCGAAAACTATTGCGGTTTCCGATAAAGACTGGAATGAAATCCTGGGGTATTTTAAAAACCTGGATTTAGCCGGAATCCCGAATCTGAAAGCACCTACCGAAAAAAGATTTTATGACGGAGCGGCTATGGCAAACTTTAAAGTAATAACAAAAGACGGCACCTATGCTTCCGATACTTTTGACCATGGATTTCCGCCGGCAGCCATTGCAAAAATTGTAAACAAACTAAACGAACTGACTGAAAAAAAATAAAACAATGACCATAAAAGATATTCAGGAAGAAATAGTCGATGAGTTTTCCATGTTTGACGACTGGATGCAGCGATACGAATATATTATCGAATTGGGGAAAAGCTTGCCGCTGATTGATGAAGAATATAAAAAAGAAGAAAATATAATCAAAGGATGCCAGTCGAAAGTATGGCTTCACGGAGAAGAACAAAACGGTAATATTGTTTTTACGGCCGATAGCGATGCCATATTGACCAAAGGAATTATTGCCATATTGATCCGCACGTTTTCCAATCAGTCGCCGCAGGCAATACTGGAAGCGA
Source organism: Flavobacterium inviolabile (assembly GCF_013389455.1). Lineage (NCBI taxonomy): Bacteria > Pseudomonadati > Bacteroidota > Flavobacteriia > Flavobacteriales > Flavobacteriaceae > Flavobacterium > Flavobacterium inviolabile. Next base: position 848,370 of record NZ_CP058278.1, read on the forward strand.
ATACGGATTTCATTGACGAAATCGGATTAAAGGAACACTTGTCGCCAACCCGTGCCAACGGATTGGTGTCAATGATTAAACAAATAAAAATGTATGCTTTGGCGTTTCAGGCCAAAAACTAAAGAATATGGAAGAGTTTAACGATACAATCAATTTGGGAGAGGATGTTGTAAAAGTACTGAAAGGTATTTATGATCCGGAAATCCCTGTGGATATTTACGAATTGGGTTTGATTTATGACGTGATGATCAACGAGGATAACGACGTAAAAATCCTGATGACTTTAACATCTCCTAACTGTCCGGTAGCAGAAACGCTGCCTATGGAAGTGGAAGAAAAAATCAAATCCATTAATGCTGTTAAATCCTGTGAGGTGGAAATCACGTTCGATCCGCCCTGGAGTAAGGATTTAATGAGCGAAGAAGCCAAACTGGAATTGGGAATGCTGTAATCAACTGGCAATAAAAAAATGGAAGAAATTGTAAATAGGGTTGCCAATAGCGCTCTGGAGGTTTTTGACCTGGAGGATTATTATCCGGAAGGACAGCGGTTTGCGATTGATATTGCCCAATGGCTGTTTGAAGGATTTGTCCTGCGCGAAAAAGACTTTCGGGAGCAATTAAAAAATTTCGACTGGTCGGTTTATAAAGGTGGCTATGTGGCTTTGTTCTGCTCAACGGATGCGATAGTCCCGGCATGGGCCTATATGCTCATTACATCTTATTTAAAGCCGTTTTCCGAGAAAGTCTACCTCGGTTCCCTTTCGCAGATGGAAACCTCTTTATTTCAGGATATTTTAAACCGGCTGGATTATTCGGCCTATGAAGGTAAGCCTGTTATTATTAAAGGCTGCTCTAAAAAACCGGTTCCGCAGGAAGTATATGTGCTGGCGACAGAAAAATTAATGCCTGTTGCCAAAAGCATTATGTTTGGCGAAGCCTGTTCTGCCGTACCGATTTACAAGAGAAAATAGACTTTTGTCGGTTTTTACGTCGTAATTTTGTGATTTTTTTGTGTTTTTTTGTTACTTTGTGTGAACAGAAAAACCTTATCTATGAGAAAAATTGCTTTTTCACTGCTTTGTTTCATCGGTACGATTGCCGTACAAGCACAGGAAACCGTTCAGGATACGACCAAACACTGGACGAAAAAAGGAAATGTTTCGTTTCTTTTTAATCAATCTGCTTTTAATAACTGGGTTGCCGGAGGTGAGAATAATATCGCAGGTAATCTGGGTATAAATTACGATTTTAACTACAAAAAAGGACCGTGGTCCTGGGATAACAAGATTATCGCAGCCTACGGACTTGTAAAAACAAAGAACTCCGCTTTTGAGAAAAAAACGGATGACCGTTTCGAGTTTAACTCCCTGCTTGGAAAAAAAGCTTCAGGATATTGGTACTATTCTGCTTTTTTAAACTTTAAAACCCAGATGACAAAAGGATATGTTTACGGCACGGATACTGATGGTGCAGAAACGCGTTCGGAATATACGAACTTCCTGTCTCCGGGATATCTGACTTTTGGTCCGGGTATGCTGTGGAAGAAAAGCGATAACCTTAAAGTGAATCTGGCACCGGCTACTTCTAAAGTGACCATAGTAGACAAAGATTTTACCCTTCCCAACAATGCCTATTTTGGCGTGGATCAGGGGAAAAGTTTACGTTATGAACTTGGTTTTTATGCTTCCGGGTACTATAAATTCAGTTTAATGGAAAACGTTTCGTTTGAAAACATCCTGAGTTTGTATTCGAACTATCTGGAAGATCCGCAAAATATCGATTTGGATTACCAGTTAAACATCGTGATGAAAATCAATAAATACCTGTCAACGAATTTAGCGTTCCAGACCATTTATGATGACAATGCCTTCAAAGGATTCCAGATCCGTCAGGTTTTGGGAGTGGGTATTAATTACGGTTTCTGATAACCATTATAGAAATAAAAAAAGCCCGATCAAATCGGGCTTTTTTTTATGCTTCATTGTCTTCTTTTTCAACAGCATCCTTATAATCGGGATATAAGAAATTGTTATACGGGAAACGGGTAATGTGAATGGTTCTTACCGCTTCATATACTTTTTCCCGGAATTCCTCGAAATTCTCTTTGTTCGTTGCCGAAATAAACAGCGCATTATCTTCTCCCACTTTAGACATCCAGGTGTTTTTCCAGTCTTCAAGGGTATAGTGCTTGCTGGTACGTTCCGTGATCAGATCATCGTTGGCTATCGTTAAATGCTTGTAGGCATCAATCTTATTGAACACCATGATGGTTGGCTTGTCGGCACTCTTGATGTCCTGTAAAATCTGGTTTACCGAGGCGATATGATCTTCAAAATCAGGATGTGAGATATCAACCACATGCAATAATAAATCGGCTTCGCGAACTTCATCCAGCGTACTTTTAAAGGATTCTACCAATTGTGTCGGAAGCTTGCGGATAAAACCTACCGTATCCGATAACAGGAACGGAAGATTTTTAATAACCACTTTCCGAACGGTAGTGTCCAGTGTTGCAAACAATTTGTTTTCAACAAAAACGTCACTTTTTCCAATCGCATTCATTAAGGTCGACTTTCCAACATTGGTATATCCCACTAAAGCCACACGAACCATCGCTCCGCGGTTACTGCGCTGTACCGACATCTGTCTGTCGATCGTGCGGATTTTTTCTTTTAGCAAAGCAATCCTGTCCCTTACAATTCGACGGTCGGTTTCGATCTCCGTTTCTCCGGGACCACGCATACCAATACCACCCCGCTGACGCTCCAGGTGGGTCCACATACCGGAAAGCCTTGGCAGCAAATATTGGCATTGTGCCAGTTCAACCTGTGTACGGGCATAGGAAGTCTCTGCTCTTTGTGCAAAGATGTCCAGGATAAGATTCGTTCTGTCCAGTACTTTACAATCCAGTACCCTTGTAATATTTTTTTGCTGAGCGGGAGTTAACTCGTCATCAAAAATAACCGTCTTAACATCATTATCTTTTATATAATAATTGATCTCCTCCATTTTACCGGTTCCTACAAATGTTTTAGGATTTGGTTTTTCCATCTTTTGGGAAAAGCGTTTAATGACCTCCCCACCGGCAGTAAAAGTAAGGAATTCCAGCTCGTCGAGATACTCACTAAGTTTCTCTTCCGACTGCTCCTTAGTAATGATCCCTACTATTACAGTCTTTTCAAAATTGATTACTTCTTTTTCTAGCATTTTATTCTTTTGAATTGCAAAAATAAGCAATTCCTGCCGAATCAGATGTGTTAAAATATTGTAACAAAAAACGGTTTTTTTGTTTATTTTAGAAATATAAGTTATTTATTTGTTAAATAGGCATTATATTTAAAAACTACTAAAACTATATAACACAAATGCTTATGAAAAAAATTACGCTTTTAATTTTTATGTCATTATTGAGTTTTGTGGGCTTTTCCCAGACTTTCCCTGAAGGTTTTGAGGGAGCTTCTGCCTTGCCAACAGGCTGGCTGATCCTTGATAATGGTGTAGGAATGGGTCCATCAAACACCAATTTATGGCTTCGAAGTGGGCCTAACTCGGCGACTTCACCGCCACACACCGGGCAATATGCCTATTCCGTTGAACGGGTAAACATTGGAATCGGTAATACCGAAGAAGACTGGTTAATCACTCCCCCGGTTACCATTCCCGCAAACGGACAATTACGCTTTTTTGCACAACAAGGCCGTGCCGGAGATCAGGGATCTAAATTACAGGTTCGTATCTCAACCGGCAACGATCAGAGTAACATGAGCAGCTATACCATAATGGCTGCCGATTTAACCGAATCACAAATTTCTTCTGCAGCAGGAACCTATGCCGAACAGGTAATTAACCTTGCCGGGCTCAATCTTGCCAACCAAAGTGTCTATATCGCTTTTGTAAGGGTTTATACCCAGCCTACAGCAGCTGTGGGCGGTGACCGTTTTGTGATTGATGATATTAATTTAGTACAGCGATGTCTGGATCCTACAAATGGTGTTGCAAATACCATAACCACCACAACGGCTGCCCTGTCATGGACCAATCCAAGCGGTTCTGCCAATTGGGAAATTGAAGTAGTACCTTCTGCTTCTCCATTAACAGGAGTGGGAACAGCAATAACAACAAATCCTTATACAGCACAAAATTTAACGCCGGGTACGGTTTACCAGTACCGCGTACGTTCCAAATGTACAGGAGGTACAACCGATGTGTACAGTGATTGGGCTGGACCTTTTTACTTTACGACCGTATCTTTAGGACAAACCTGTGCCGCCCCGATTGTTATTGGCGGACTGCCATATTCTACAACGGATAACACGGCGAACTACGGGAACAACATCACCAGCAGTCAAGGAACAACCGGCTGTGGTACCACAACAAACTACCTGACCGGTAACGATGTCGTATATGCCTATACGGCCACAACTACCGGGATAATCGATATTTCCATGACCCCTACAGCAACCTATTCCGGTATTTTTGTTTATAACAATTGTGCCAATATAGGAACCAGCTGTTTGGCGGGTGTAGGGAACTCGAATTCCAATATCCGGAATATTACAAACTTTCCGGTAACTGCCGGAACGACCTATTATTTTGTGATTTCAACCAATGCTACACCGGTATCTACAGGCTACACTTTGGTGATTCAGCAAATTAACTGTTTGCCGCCAACAGCTTTAGCCGTAGGAGCCTTAAACATGACTTCTGCCGATCTAAGCTGGGGGAATCCTTCCGGAGCAACAGAATGGCAGGTGGCGGTACAGCTTCCGGGAGCCGGAGTACCAGCCGGAGCCGGAACAACGGTTACAGCCATGCCTTATACAGCCACTACCACATTGGCCGGAGCCGCTTTAACTGCCGGAACAGCCTATGAATATTATGTAAGAGCAAAATGTCCGGACGGATCGTTCAGCCAATGGTCCGGGCCAAAACCATTCCAGACACCGCTTTGTAACAATGCCTGTAACTTCAATTTCATCATGAGAGATACCTATGGTGACGGCTGGAACGGCAATACGATCAGCATCAAACAAAACGGAGTAGTTATCGGAACGCTAACAGGACCGGCAGCTGCCGACGGAACAAACCCGGTAACGGCGCAGATAGCGTTATGTTCGGGAATTCCGTTTGAAGTATACTGGAATGCCGGAGGAAGCTACCCGGCAGAAGTAGGCCTTACGGTAGTAACACCTTTTGGCGTTACCCTTTACACCAAACCACCGGGAACCGGTTCTCAGGACAGTTTGTTATATACCGGACCAACGGATTGTACTCCGCCAACATGTCCGCAGCCAACGGCGCTGACGACCAGTAATATTACCATGAATTCCGTTCAGGTATCCTGGACAGAAGCCGGAACGGCTACGGCATGGGAAGTGATTGCCTTACCGGCAGGATCACCTTCGCCGAATACAATACCGCCAACAACAGGTATCGTATCGGTAACGACAACACCATCAACAATATTGACATTAACATCAGATACCGCTTTTGATATTTATGTAAGAGCCGTTTGCAGCCCTACCGATTCCAGTTACTGGACTGGAGCAGCGACTATCAGAACCCTGCCTAACTATTGTGGCGGCGATCATTTCTATGATCCGGGAGGGGCATCAGGAGATTATGGCAATAGCGCTAACGTTACAACTACCATTTGCCCTGCTGCTGCCGGTCAGATTGTAACGGTAGAATTCAACAGCTTTGATACAGAAGCAAATTATGATTTTGTAAGAGTATATGACGGAACGGGAACAGCCGGAACCTTATTAGGAACTTACACCGGAAACTTAACCGGAGCGAATTTACCGGGACCATTTGAGTCTGCACCGGGAAGCTGTTTAACCTTTGTATTTACTTCCGATGGAAGCGGTGTTCGTCCGGGTTGGGATGCTACCGTTACCTGCGGGCCGCCGCCAACTTGTCCGAAGCCGACAGCATTCAATACAACCAATCCTACAAGTGGTTCCGTTCAGTTAACCTGGACAGAAACCGGAACGGCAACCAGCTGGGAAGTGATGGCTGTACCGGCAGGAACACCATCACCCAATTCGAACCCGGTTCCGTCAACGGCCATCACGGCCATCGTGACGTCACCACCGCCTTATGTGTTAAACGGGCTGGATTCGGATACCAATTATGATTTCTATGTGCGAGCCCTTTGCAGTACTACCGATAAGAGTACCTGGACAGGACCAAGAAACAGCAAAACATTACCGGATTATTGCGGAGGCGATCATTTCTATGATACCGGAGGCGCAACCGGAGATTATGCCAATAGCGCCAACGTTACAACGACTATTTGTCCTGTAAATGCTACCGATATTGTTACGATTGAATTCAATAGTTTCAATACGGAAGCCGGCTATGATTACTTAAGGGTATATGAAGGAACCGGAACGGCAGGAACACTGTTGGGAACCTTTAACGGCAACCTGACCGGTGCCAATTTACCGGGACCTTTTGAATCTGCTGCTCCGGGAGGCTGTATCACTTTTGTGTTCACTTCCGATGGAAGCGGTGTGCGTCCGGGATGGGATGCTACCGTTACCTGCGGACCGCCGCCAACATGTCCGAAGCCAAAGAACTTAGCGGCTTCGAACCCTACGAGCAATTCGGTTCAGTTAACATGGCTGGAAATGGGAACGGCAACCAGTTGGGAAGTTGTGGCTGTTCCGGTGGGGACACCATCACCTAACACAACGCCACTGCCGTCCACAGCAATTACAGCTATTGTAAATACACCGCCGCCGTATACTTTTGGCGGACTGCAGCCTTTCACAGCCTATGATTTTTATGTGAGAGCCCTTTGTAGTGCTACCGATGTCAGTTTATGGTCTTTACCGGTTACTTTTACAACAGCGATTGGGAATGACAATTGTAGTGCCGCCTATACCTTACCGGTTAATTTAACCAATGAATGTACACAAATAACCGCAGTTTCGTTCTTTGGTTCTACCGCTTCTCCTGAAGCAGGTACCTGCGGAACGGCCAATGGCGGTGACATCTGGTTTCAATTTACAGCAACAAACAGTACCCATCTGATAGAATTGTTAAACTTTACCGGCAGCCCGCTTCCGATTGTTCTAACGATGTATCAAGGGGATGTGTGCGGTAACCTGACCCAGTTGTATTGTAGTTTCAATAACTCGATAACTGCAACAGGCTTACAGCCGAATACGGTTTATAAAATCAGAGCGACGATCAATTCAAACAGTGCGACTCAGAATGTTAATTTTGACATTTGTGTGAAAACACCAACGCCACCGGCAAATAATAATAGTTCCGATTGTTTGATCAATACAGTAAATGCCGATTTTGAATTACCGGATATCGTTTCGACTTCAATCTATCCGCAGATGATTAACCACAATACGGTATTGGGATGGAGAACAACGGCATCGGATCAGATCATGGAATTCTGGAATACACCGAATTATGAAAGTGTACCGGCCTATTCCGGAACACAGTTTATTGAGCTGAATGCCAATGAAGTTTCCGGAGTTTACCAGGATTACCTGACACCAGTGACCACACAGTTTACCTATGGTTTTGCCCATAGAGGAAGAATGGGTGTGGATTCCTGCGGATTGTATGCAGGACCTCCGGGCGGACCTTATACTTTGGTAACCAGCGTGTCGACAGATAAAACGGCATGGGGTTATTATACCGGGAATTATACTGTTCCGGTTGGACAAACCGTTACCCGATTTATTTTCCAATCTATTTCGAGCTCGGGTGGAAATCCGAGTGTGGGGAACTTTTTGGATAATATTAATTTTACCGCCAATAATGGTATTATTTCGCCTAATCCGCTGAATTTAAGCTGTACCAATAACTTAGCAAACGTTTCGGCTGCTGGAGTAGGAACGTGGTCTGCCCACAGCAGTAACCCGGCGACTACTGTTATTGCTAATCTGAACTTAAACAATACAACTATTTCCGGTTTTACCGTTGGCGGAACATACAAATATGACTGGACAACATTATATTGTATCAGTACATTGGAAATTGTTTTTGACGATAATGGAAATATACAGCCAACGTTTACAGCCGTGACACCAATCTGTCCGGGCGCTACGGCACCGGTTTTACCATTGACTTCGATAGAAGGGATTACCGGAACCTGGAATCCGGCAGTAGTGGATAATATGGCAACGGCAACCTATACTTTCACACCAAATGCAGGTCAGTGTGCCACTACGGCTACACTAACGGTTACGGTGAATACCGGAACTACGCCAACGTTTACGCAGATTCCGCCATTTTGTGCAAATATAACCACTGGTCCGCCAATTTTACCGGGCACTTCTTTAGAAGGCATAACCGGAACCTGGTCGCCGCCATTGGTGAGTAATGTTGCTACAGGAACCTATACGTTTACTCCTGATGCAGGACAATGTGCCGCGACAACGCAAATGACAGTTGTGGTTAATCAACCGGTTGTCCCTACGTTTGCAGCAATTCCGGCAATCTGTCCGAATGATCCTGCACCGGCATTACCGGCAACTTCCCAGGAAGGAATTCCGGGAACCTGGAATCCGGCAGTAGTGGATAATACAACTACAACGACTTATATGTTTACACCGGCTTCCGGTAACTGTGCCGCAAACGGTTCGTTAACCATCACGGTTAACCCGGGTGTTCAGCCAACGTTTGCCCAGATCGCACCGTTCTGTACCAATGCTACAGTACCGGTATTACCGACAACTTCTCTGGAAGGTGTAACGGGAACCTGGTCACCGGCTGTGGTGAGCAGCACCGCAACAGGAACCTATACCTTTACCCCGACAACAGGACAATGCGGAAGCCCGGCTACGATGACCATCACCGTTATCCCGGCTACCCAGCCTACCTTTACACCGGTAGCAGCAATATGCCCTGGCGATACCGCACCGGTATTGCCGACAACTTCTCTGGAAGGCGTAACAGGCACCTGGTCACCGGCTGTGGTGAGCAACACTGCAACAGGTACCTATACCTTTACACCAACAACAGGACAATGTGCTCAAAACGCAACATTAACCGTAACGGTTCAGGGAGCCTTTACCTATGAGATCTTCGGAGACTGTATCGGTAATGAATTTGTACTGAACGTACAAAACGCTGATGGTGCGCTGGATCTGAGCAATGCCCACTTCCAGTGGTACAATAGCACCGGAGCTCCGGTAGGCAACGATAACGTTAGCTTTAATGTAACCAACTATTATACTTCCTCAGGTACGACTCCTGTGCTTCCGGCACAGTTCAGCGTAAAAGTAACCACGGCAGCCGGCTGCTCGTTAGAGAAATCCTATACGGTAGAACAGATCTACTGTCAGATCCAGAGAGGTATCTCTCCAAACGGCGACGGACTGAACGATACTTTTGACCTGACCGGATTTAATGTTGAAAAACTAGGCATCTTCAACCGTTATGGAACAGAAGTCTTCAAACACGGAGCGGGTTACACCAATCAGTGGTTCGGACAATCCAATGGCGGAAATGAACTACCAGACGGTACTTACTTCTATGTTATAGAATTAAAAGGCAGCGAGACTAAAACAGGTTGGATTTATATCAACAGAGAGAAATAAGTAGTAACTATTTTAATAAAGCAGCTGTTCACCTTATTGTGAACAGCGCTTTATTCCACAAAAATTACACCAATGAAGAAAATATATTTGACCGCCTTTTTAGCCTTTATCGGTTTATATGAGGCCTCAGCACAACAAGATCCGCATTATACACAATACATGTATAATATGAACGTCATCAACCCTGCTTATGCAGGTTCTAAAGAAAGCCTTTCCGGAGGATTGCTATACCGTAAACAATGGGTAGATCTGGACGGAGCTCCTTCAACGGCAACCTTCGCGGCCAGCAGCCCGGTGGGTAAGAATGTCGGATTGGGACTTTCGGTGATCTCCGATAAGATAGGACCGGTAAAAGAAAACAACGTATATGCCGATTTCTCCTATACCCTGAACCTGGGCGGAGAACACAAACTGGCTTTAGGGATCAAGGCCGGAGCAACCTTTCATAAGATCGGATTGTTCGACCAGATCGGTAACGGGTTCGTGCCCGATGCCAATGACCCGGCATTTGCTCAAAACACCAGCCGTACCTTCTTTAACGTAGGAAGCGGGATCTTCTATTATACCAATAAGTATTACATGGCCCTTTCGGTTCCCAATATGCTAAGCAATACCTACCTGGATTATGACGGAAAGAAATTCGGTTCCGACAAACAACATTACTTCTTAACTGGGGGATATGTATTTGATTTGAACGAAAACCTGAAATTCAAACCGTTCTTCTTAGTTAAGTCGGCTTTCGATGCACCGGTATCCCTGGATGTGTCTACCAACTTCCTGTTTTATGATAAATTCGAAATCGGAGCTACCTATCGTTTGGATGATTCCTTCGGAGCAATGGTTAATTATGCTATCACTCCGGGACTTCGAATCGGATATGCTTACGACCATATCGTATCCGACCTGAAAGTAACCACACCTTCTTCTCACGAAGTGATCCTTCTTTTTGATGTGAACTTCTCTAAGAAAGTGTCCCGATCTCCAAGATATTTCTAATATAAAAGCGACCTAAGACATGAAGAATTTATATATCACTTTAAGTTTTGTGATCGCCAGTTCGACACTATCGGCACAAAACAAAGACACCAAAAACGCAGACAGACTCTTTAACCGTTTTGAGTATGTGGACGCGGCAAGCGAATACCTCAAACTGGTAGACAAAGGAAAAGCAGACGGTTATGTATACAAACAACTGGCCGATAGCTACTACAATGTATTCAACGCTGCCGAAGCCAGTAAATGGTATGCCAAGGCCCTGACCGAAAAACAGGATGCCGAGACCTATTACCGCTATGCACAGATGCTTAAAGCAGACGGAAAATATGAAGAAGCGAACAAACAGCTGCAGAAGTTTGCCAATATGGCACCAAACGATCAGCGTGCGGTAGCTTTCAAACAAAACCCGAACTATCTGCCTAAGCTGAATGAAAAAGCAAAATCCTTCGACATCAAATCATTGGATATTAACAGCGACAAGTCCGATTTCGGAGCCATGTTAAGCAACGACAATACCCTGTATTTTGCCTCGGCCCGTAATACCTCCCGTAAAACCTACGGTTGGAACGAACAGCCTTACCTGGACCTGTACAGTGCGGTATACAACGCCGATGGTACTTTCAGCCAGCCAACAGCTGTGGAAGGGGTAAACACCAAGTTCCATGACGGACCGGCAAGCATCAGTGCAGACGGAAACACCATGTACCTGGCCAGTGAGAGTTTTAACGAAGGCTTGTTTGAAAAAGACAAGGCTCAGAAGTTAAAGTTCGGACAGGTGGCACTTTTCAAATCGGTTAAAGCCGATGGAAAATGGAGCAAACCAACGCCGCTGCCTTTTAACAGCAAAGACTACTCGACCAGCAATCCGAGTTTAAGCAAAGATGGCAAAACATTATACTTCTCTTCCAACATGCCCGGATCTGTAGGGGGTGTGGATATCTGGAAAGTAAGTGTGAATGCCGATGGCTCTTTCGGAACTCCGGAGAACTTAGGCAAGAAGATCAATACCGAAGGAAACGAGAGTTTCCCGTTTATTACCGATGAGAACAAATTGTATTTCTCTTCCGATGCCCGTCAGGGATTCGGAGGCATGGATGTTTATGTGATCGATCTTAACAAAGGAACCGAGGCTGCCAATGTGGGCAAACCGGTAAACTCTGAAAAAGACGATTTCGCATTCAGCTTCAATACCGCTAAAAACATCGGGTTTGTATCCAGTAACCGTGGCGGGGTAGACAACATCTACAGTGCCACTCCGGTATGTGGGGTGGAAGTGGTTTCTTTAGTGAGAGATGCTAAAACAGGTTCTAAATTATCAGGAGCCCGCGTAGCGATCTTAGACGAGAAGAACAACATCATCGCTACCAAAACAACGGCGGCAGACGGAACAGTATCTTACGATGTGGAGTGTGACAAAGCCTACACCCTTCAGGTAGCCAAAGACGGTTATGAGAGCAATAACTTCCCGGTGAGTAAAACAAGAGGCGGTATTGTTAATATCAATGCCGACTTACAGCCAATCGATGTAATTGTAACCGAAACCGAGATCATCCTGAATGATATTTACTTTGAATACGACAAGAGCAACATTACCCAACAAGGGGCGTTTGAGTTAGACAAACTGGTTCAGGTAATGAAAAACAACCCGGCTATGGTGATCATGGTGAAATCCCATACCGATAGCAGAGGTAGTGACCAGTACAACATGAACCTGTCCGACAGAAGAGCAAAATCAACCGTTCAGTACATCATCTCTAAAGGAATCGCGAAAGACAAAATATCCGGTAAAGGATATGGCGAAAGCGAGCCGAAAGTGAACTGTGGCGAGAATTGCAGCGAAGAGGAATATGCGAAAAACAGAAGATCCGAATTCTTAATTGTTAAGAAATAAGATTCTTTCTTCATCAAATAAGAAAAGGGCGGTCATCTGACCGCCCTTTTTATTGGATTAACGCTGTTTTCCGGTAAAGGTGGGTAAATCCGTGATCTTTTAAAAAAGCAGCTGTAAAAACGCTTAAAATAAAGCGCAGGCTTTGAAGGCCTGCCCGGTTAGCTTTGTACTGACCGTTGCGTTACGGCAATAAAAAAAGGGGCATTGTACAATGCCCCTTTTTGTTTTGGGTATCATTAAGATGCCTGCTTATTGCTGAGCACCGTAAACTTTAATGTTGTCAATCTGGTATGTTGAATTAATACCGGTTGATGAACCAACATAGCGGAAGGCGATATGAACGTTTCCGTTATATGACGAAATGTCTACCGGTCCTGAACTAACGAAGTCTGTTGGATAAGACTGCGTTTGTGGAGCCATAGTTGGATTCAATGGTGTCCATGTTGCCGCGTTAACCGCAGCAGCAGTTCCTGAACCATCATAGTTGGTCGAAATTAATACTGTAACCGCTACACCATTTGCAAAACCAATTTTAGAACCAAAAAGTAAAAGTTCATTAGTGGTGTTGTCCATGTTGATTGCCGGTGTGATTAACCAGGTATTCATGTTTGTTTCTCCGGAACCAAAAGCAGAAAGTTGTGCGTATTTGTTACTGCTGAAAATACGGGCTTCCCATTTTTTAGCACCATTGTTTAAAGAAACGTTAGACCATCCCGGTAAGTTGATGAACTGGTTAGCACCGGTAGCCGTAATGCTTTCGAAATCCTGGCTAAAGAAAGCCTGTAATCTTGGATTCTCGATTTTAACATCATTGATTGTTCTGATCATGAACTGGAAATCGTTGTTATATTTTGTCATAACACCTCTGATTTTTCCACTTCCTCTAGGAGTTACATCTGCAGCAAAAGTAGCAAATGAACTTACTCTAAGGATCAAAGAATTTCCGTTGATATCAGTGATGTTGTGGTTAGTAGCACCACCTAAGCTGTTTAAGCTGGCATCATAATACATTTTCCCGTTTGAAGCATCCGAAAACTGAACACCATCCAACTCGATCAGCATGTTAAGATACTGATTGCTTTTTGCCTCATTAATCGTAAGGTGTTTTACAATCTGATCCTCGTTAACTTTAGTACAAGAAGCTTTCAGGATATTTTTATAGTCATTAGCAGAAATTCTACCTACTTTATCATCACTTGGATTATCAGGAGTATCATTGTTAAATAAAGAACCAATGATTGTAGAATTGAATTCCGTTGCATAATAACGGTCTTTCATGTTAACAAAAACTTTTCTTCCCGGTTCGTATCTGTTGTAAAGATTGTAGGCATCAATTGGCATACTGAATCCAACAGTTCCGTCTGTAGAAACCAATGAAATTGATTTGTAGAAGTTACCACCTTCGTCACTTGATGTTACATAAGCTTCGATAATATCGGCATCTTCATATTTTTTGTAGGCTGCTGTAGCATTTGAAGTAACAGCTGTAACGGGTTTTGTTGCTGTAAGATTAGAGCAATCTCCCGATAAATCCGGAGCAGAATAATGATCACCGTTCACGCAGCTTGTAGCAACTGCGAAAAGAACAGGGATAATAAAAATGCTTTTTATATTAAAATTTTTCATACGTATTAGTTTTCGTAAATTTTCACATTGTCAAGTTGAACGGTAGTTGTAATTCCATTTCGGCTTCCAACATATTTGAAAGCAACTCTAACATTAGAGTTACCAACATAAGAGCTTAAGTCCACAGGACCACTTGAAAGGAATACATCCGCCTGAGTACTACCTGGTAAAGTCGGGTTCAACTCTGTCCATGTAGCAGTAGCGATACCTGCCTGAGTACCGTCAAAATCTTTGGATACTAAAACAGTTAATGCAGCACCTTGCCAGAATCTTATTTTTGTTTCAAAGGCTAAAAAAGCAGCCGGAGAACTTGATAAGTCAATAGCCGGAGTAACTAACCAGATTTCATCATTCGGGTCTGTTGCCGCATTTGAATAGAAAGAAGAGAATTCAGCATATTTGTTACCGCTGAAAGCTCTGCTGTGCCATTTTCTTGATCCGTGAACAGCAAAATTTCCCCAACCTGGAAGAGCGATTGCATTTTCAACAGAACCACTACCCGGAGTAGTGCTTTCAAAGCTTTCGTAGAATAAAACCTCTTTTAAAGTAGGGATGTCAAACTCGTCATCTTTTACACAACTTGTGAAAACCCCTAAAAGAATAGTTAAAAACAATAATTGTTTGATTTTTATATTTTTCATATACTATTTTTTAGAAATTAAGATATACGTTTAAGAAATAAGTTCTTCCGTAACCGTAGAAATATTTAGAACCGAAAGAACGGATACCGCTTGCCATATCTTGTTGTTGGTCTGGGTAAGTAGCTTTTCTTGATTGCTCGAAACCACCAGTGATGTAGGTAACATCAAAAAGGTTGTTAACACTAGCAAAGAAACCTAAAGTGTTTCTGTTCTTTTTGCTGATTCTCCATGATTTTCCACCTGTTAAGTTAACCAATGTGAAATCATTGAATTTTTCCTGTTGTAACGCTTTTCTAACCGTTTCTTCGTTAGCACCAACATATGATAAACCAGTAGAAGGATCAATTGTAAAGTTGTCTGTTCTTAAAACATTAGATACATCCATGTAGTTGTCTGCCAAGTAGTTTACGTTAGCACCAATCCACCAGAAATGAGGATCTCTATATTCTAAACCGAAAGAGTAAGCTTGTTGTGGCATACCCGGTTGTCTGTAATTTTTAAGATATGCTTTTCCGAAGTTAGTAACAGGGAAAGTGTTTGAAACAGAAGCCTGTGCATCGTCGTTAATTTTTACGTTAGGATTGTTATCATACGTATATTGACCGTAAGAAGCAGAAGCTGTTGCTTTAATTGTAGGCGTAATCTGGTACTCGATACCTAACTCCGCTCCGATGTTCTTTTTCGTTAATCCGGTTACGATTTCACTTACGAAAGAATCCTCATCTCCTTCTGCATCAGAAATGTTCTCAGCATAGTAAAATGATAATTCTGTTACGTTTTGAATTTTAGACATAAAACCGGTTAAACGTGCTTTTAATTTTGGTGTTCTTAAGATATAACTTGCATCAGCACTGAAAACTCTTTCACTCTCTAAATCAGGAGTAATGTTGTTGTTGTTACGGGCATTGGCAAAAGTATTTCTTAAGTTAGGCGCTTTAGTCATATAAGCTCCGTTAAAGTTCAGGGAATGTGCACCTGTTACACGGTATGTTAAACCTCCTTTGAAACCGAAGTTTTCAAAAGTTACTTTCTCACTTCTTCCGAAAGAGTTAGTCGAGTAGTTACCGTTTTTGAATAAACCTTCTCTTTGGTATTCAGAACGGGAGAACGATTGTGCTAAGTAGAAATCAGCTTTTTTGTAGTTGAATTTGAATTGTGTAAATCCGTCAACAACATTCGCTAATAAGTTATAGTTGTAACCAAAGATACCACCTTCAGTAATGTGAGCATCCGGGTTGTTCAAGTCAAACTGACCTCTTGAACCAGGGTAGAATTTATCCACATTTAAAAGGTAATCACCACCTAATAAATCTACAACAGTAGCAAAATTATGAGACGTTAATTTTTTGAAATTAACGGCAGCGTTAAGGCTGATGTTTTCTGATAATTCTGAAGTTAAAATAGAGTTTGCTGTAAACTGTTTGTCATCTGTACGTTGCTCAGAAAGTGCATAAGCACTTCTTCCGTCGGATGTATTCTGGTTAGCAGTATACATATCGTTCCAGTTGATCTGGCTGTTGTTCAGGAAGTTTTCTCTTGCAGCAGCTGCTTCAGTTCTGTTTGGTAACCATTGACCTGCTGAAGTGTGGTAATTTAAATAATAACTAGGTAAATTTCTGTAATACGTTGGATCTGGATTATTTCCACCCGGATATTCTAATCTGGTATTACCGATAGAACCCGATTGGTAAGCTACGTTAGTGTTTAAAGTGTTTTTGGAGTTAATTTTCCAATAGTGGCTTAACATCATCATTGGCTCATCAACATTTTTATCTCTGGAATTTCTTCTTTTTCCATTTTGCCATCCCCAGTATGAGTTATATTTATAACCCATTAAATCCGTAACTTCCTGAGTGTTAGGAGAGTTTTTTCCTCTGCTGTTTTGTGCATATATAGAGGTAAAGTTCAAACTGTGTTTTTCGTTGAATTTTTTCTCAACACTAACAAATAATGAGTTTGCAGCATAGTCAGTTCCTTCGAAGAAACCTTCTTTAGCCCATCTTCTTGAACCGGAAACCACAAATGCCCATCCGTCTTTTGTTAAACCGGAAGCATAAGTACCCATGGTTCTCCAGGAGTAGTTTGTGTTTGTTCCTGAGAAAGAGATTCTTGTTCCCGGACGGTAGAAAGAAGCTCTGGTATTGATTTCCTGAGTTCCTAAGATCCCTCCGAAAGTATAGTCAGAAGGGCCTGAACCCATCGTGAATTCTTGATTTCTTGTTGCATCGTTTAATCCACCCCAGTTGCTCCATTGTGGTCTTCCGTCATATAGTTTATTCATAACGATACCATTAATCATTGTAGTACCGTACTCATTGTCTAAACCTCTGATTCTGAAACGTGCAAGTCCCCAGTTGAAAGCCGCAGCCTGTTGGTAAACGTCACGTGATGCCTGTAATAAACCTGAAGTACTTTCAGATCCACTGTTGTCATCACCCAAATCATTTTCTGTAATAGTGATTAAACTCAATTGTTGCTCAGAAGTAATGTCTTCTTCTAATACAACCATACCCATGTCAACGGTCTGGCCTTTAACAATTTCAATAGCAAAAGTTTGAGGAGTGTACCCCGTACTTGTTACCGATAGTGTTTGTTGTCCTTCTGCAAGAACTGGAAACTGGAATACACCTTCTGCGTTGGTGATAACAGATTGGTTGGTACTTTGAATAGTAGCAACAACATTTCGTAGTGGTTTTTGCGATTTCGAATCAACAACTTTTCCCCTTAGTGACGGGTTTTGTTGAGCCCAAACAAAAACTACTTGCAGTACAAATAAAATACTAAATACAAGTTTTTTCATAAATAAAATTAAGTTAATTTTTTGTTTGCGAAGTCTTAATAAAAACTTAACAGCCTGCAAATGTACATTTTTTAAGAATATTATTTACTTTTGACCCAGAGTTTGTATCAAACTTGATGTTAATTTAATATTCCATACATGAAAATTAGAAATTTCATTGCTCTGTTACTTTTATGTTTTACAGCTAACGGAGTTACCGCACAGAACAAAAAATTCAAAGTGCACACAATTGCTTTTTATAACCTCGAAAACCTTTTCGATACTATAAAAGGGCCGAATAATGATGAGGAATGGTTACCAAAAGGAGCCCAAAGCTGGACAAGACAGAAATACCAAAAAAAATTAGATAATCTGAGCCGTGTTCTTCCTGAAATCGGAACAGGCGAAAACCCGAATGCCCCTGTAATTATCGGTTGTGCCGAAGTAGAAAACAGAGGCGTACTGGAAGATTTGGTGAAACAGCCAAGAATGTTGGAAAAAGGATATGGCGTTATTCATTTTGATTCCCCGGACAAAAGGGGTATTGATGTGGGATTCCTGTATCAGAAAAAACACTTCCAGCCAACAAGCTATAAAAACATACCGTTATACATTTATGAAAATGAAGAAGGCCTGAACAAAAAAACAAAAAGTGACGGCGATGACAAGGCAGACGACAACGTAAATGTAGATGCTAAAACCAAAAGAGTTTATACCCGTGATCAGTTATTGGTAACCGGATTATTGGATGGTGAAGAGATCAGTGTTATTGTAAACCACTGGCCGTCACGTTCAGGCGGTGAGAAAAAAAGCAGCCCGTTCCGTGAAGCGGCAGGAGCGCTGAACAAAAAAATTATTGACTCGTTATACAAAATCAACCCGAATGCGAAAGTAATCACTATGGGAGATTTAAATGACGGACCTTATAATAAGAGTATTAAAGTGGCTTTAGGCGCAAAAGGTAAAAAAGAAGATGTAAAAGAGTTTGGCATGTTCAACCCTATGGAACAAATGTCTAAAGACGGATTGGGAACACTGGCTTATCGTGATGCCTGGGATATCTTTGACCAGATCATCGTTAGCGAACCGTTAATCCGTAAAGATTACTCTTCATTGCGTTTTTGGAAAGCCGGTATTTTTAACAAACCGTATCTTATCCAGAAAACGGGTCAGTACCAGGGTTATCCTTTAAGAAATTCAAACGGAGAACCGGGCTTTAGTGACCACTTTCCGGTATACATCTACTTAATCAAAGAAGTGAAGTGAGTCGTCCTAAAATAGGTTGACAGATTTTAGAATAAAAATATATTAACCAGTCAGGTTTACCTGGCTGGTTTTTTCATGTATAAAATTAGGCGTTTTCATCATTAAACTCAAATGAGGTCTTTTAGCATTATACGTTTCTATCGCTGTTTTTATAAGCTTTCCTAAAGTCTGACCATCTTTGCATTTATAAAACAAGAATTCGTTTTTTAAAATTCCGTTTATTCTTTCAGCTAAAGCATTTTGATAACAATCATATCCGTCAGTCATAGAGGGTGTAATACCGTTTTTAGCTAATACTTCCTGATAAATTTTAGAACAATATTGTAATCCTCTATCGGAGTGATGTATCAGGGGTAATGTTGATTTCCTATTCTGTATAGCCATTTTTAATGCCTGTACCACATTTTCAGAACTCATATCATCACTCAGCTTATACCCCATTATTTTTCTGCTATAAGCATCAGTAACTAAAGACAGATAATGGGTTTTCCGGGATGATTTGACATAAGTGATGTCGCTTACATATACCTGTTCAGGACGTTTAATCTCACACTCTTTCAAAAGATTTTCGTACTTGTGTAGCCAATGTTTAGAATAGGTAGTTTTAGTGTAACTCTTCATTGGTTTAACAAGTAACTTCTCCCTTCTTAGATAACCAAATAAGGCATCACGACCTATCTTTACACCCTGTTGATCAAATTGCTTCGAAAGTAGGTAATATAGTTTACGTGTCCCTATACGTGGCATTTCCAATCGCAAAGAAAGAACCAGATGCTTTACTTTGAGTAACTCAGATTCCCGATCGAGGATTCTTTTTTGTTCCTGATATATAGCTTGCCTACTTATCCCAAACAATCGGCAACTTTTGGACAAACTTATTCCTGCTCCTTCCCGGAGTCGGAAGATGGTTTGGGAGAAAACTTTTTTCGGATCTGGGTTCCGTACTGACTATCAGAAATGTCGATCATCGTATTGAGAATCTTATTTCGAAGTTTCTCACCTGCCAGTTCTTTCTCTAATCGTTTAATAATCTGAGCCGGGGTTTCTTTAGATTTAGACATAAATAACAGATTTGGTTTACTCCAGTCTAAGTTACCATATTTTCGAAGCCAAACCAAAACAGTACTTCTGCCTTGGATAC
Organism: Flavobacterium inviolabile; assembly: GCF_013389455.1. NCBI lineage: Bacteria > Pseudomonadati > Bacteroidota > Flavobacteriia > Flavobacteriales > Flavobacteriaceae > Flavobacterium > Flavobacterium inviolabile. Next base: position 868,284 of record NZ_CP058278.1, read on the forward strand.
CGTAAACAGTTTGAGCCTGTTTATAGGTCATTTCGCCTTGTTCAACTCGGGAAACTACAGCTAATTTAAAAGCCATATTATAATCCTTTTGAGTACGCTTAACTCGCGTTGTTGTTGTGTCTTTCATAATAAGTCGATTTTGTGTCAACTTATTTCAGGACGGGACAAAGTAATAATAAAAGGCAGGTTTTTTTACCTGCCTTTTTCATTTTTTGTACTTTAGTAAAAACATTTATTATGGCTGTCCAGAAACCTTTTAATCTCAACCAGTGGATTGATGAAAACCGGCATTTGTTAAAACCGCCGGTGGGTAATAAAAATATTTATGTAGATGCAGATGATTTTATTGTGATGATCGTTGCCGGACCCAATGCCCGAAAAGATTATCATTACAATGAAACGGAAGAACTTTTTTATCAGCTGGAAGGCGATATAAAAATTGTCATTCAGGAAGAGGGCGAACGCAAAGAAATGGCATTGAAAGCCGGTGACATGTATTTGCATCCTGCGCGTATGCCGCATTCGCCGGTTCGCAGTGAAGGATCCATCGGACTGGTTATAGAACGCAAAAGAGCCGGACGCGGATTTACAGACGGACTGCTTTGGCATTGTGACAACTGCAACCATAAACTATATGAAGTTTATTTTGAACTGCACGACATCGAAAAAGATTTCCTGCCGCATTTTCAGCACTTCTATAATTCGGAAGATTTGAGAACCTGCTCGAGCTGCGGCACCGTAATGGAATCAGATCCAAGATTTACCGCAAAAAAATAACCACACAATACGGGCATCATTGCTGTTTGGGTAAAGAAATCATAACATGCTAAAAAGTTAATGATTAAAAACCTTAAACAAAAAACAGTAACTTTGTGAAAAATAAAAACACAAGAAAATAACTTAGAATAATGGCAACAGTAATTGACCAATTCGGTATTCAGGAAGCACTGCAACAATTAGGGCTTAAAGAAATAAACGAAGGAACATCTACAGGTTCGAACTGGTTTTCAAACGGAAAAATCATCGAATCGTATTCTCCGGCTACCGGAGAGTTAATCGGAAAAGTGAAATCTTCAACAAAAGAAGACTACGAAACAGCAATGAAAGCTGCTGAAGAAGCATTCAAAGTTTGGAGACTGATCCCGGCACCAAAAAGAGGTGAGATTGTTCGTCAAATGGGAGAAGAACTAAGAAAATATAAAGAACCTCTTGGGAAACTTGTTTCTTACGAAATGGGAAAAAGCCTTCAGGAAGGTTTGGGAGAAGTTCAGGAAATGATCGACATCTGTGATTTTGCAGTAGGATTGTCCCGTCAGTTATACGGATTAACAATGCACTCCGAAAGACCAATGCACAGAATGTATGAGCAATGGCATCCGTTTGGAACTGTTGGGATCATTTCGGCATTTAACTTCCCGGTTGCTGTTTGGAGCTGGAACTCCATGCTGGCTTGGGTTTGTGGAGACGTTTGTATCTGGAAACCAAGTTCAAAAACACCTTTGTGTGCAGTAGCTTGTCAGAACATCATCACGACAGTACTTAAAAACAACAACGTTCCGGAAGGTGTAAGCTGTCTGGTTGTTGGAAACGAGTCGGGTGATTTAATCAACAATGACAAACGTATTCCTTTAGTATCGTTCACAGGTTCTACAAGAATCGGACGTCACGTATCGAAAACGGTTGCAGAACGTTTCGGAAATACCATTCTGGAATTGGGAGGAAACAACGCGATCATCGTTTCAGAACATGCTGATATCAGTATGGTATTGGTTGGAGCGGTATTCGGAGCAGTTGGAACAGCCGGACAACGTTGTACTTCTACAAGACGTTTAATCGTTCACGAAAGTGTTTACGACAAAACGATCAGTGTATTGCAAAACGCTTACGGACAATTGAAAATCGGTAACCCGTTGGATGCTAATAACCACGTAGGGCCGCTTATCGATAAAGGTGCTGTAAACGATTACTTAAACGCAATCGAAAAAGCCAAACAGGAAGGTGGAAAAATCCTTGTTGAAGGTGGTGTTTTAGAAGGAGAAGGATACGAAAGCGGATGTTATGTGAAACCATGTATCATTGAAGCTAAAAACGAATTCCATATCGTTCAGGAAGAAACTTTTGCACCAATCCTTTACGTAATGAAATACAGCACTATCGAAGAAGCAATCGCAATGCAAAACGGAGTGCCTCAGGGATTATCATCATCTATCTTCACGAACAACATGAGAGAAATGGAATTATTCCTTTCACATGCCGGTTCTGACTGTGGAATTGCAAACGTAAACATCGGAACTTCAGGAGCTGAAATCGGTGGTGCTTTTGGTGGTGAGAAAGAAACAGGAGGCGGACGTGAATCAGGTTCTGATGCATGGAAAGCTTACATGAGAAGACAAACCAATACCATCAACTATGGAAATGCGTTACCATTAGCGCAGGGAATCAAATTTGATTTATAGTAGTTGGTTATATCCAAATAAAAAACCCGATTCGCAGGAATCGGGTTTTTTTATATGTTTTTTTACGTTTTAGAAACGGTAACCGATGCTAACACCGGCATTTACTTCAACAGCACTAAAACGGTCGTTTACTTCCTCGCTGAAGTTTCTTGCAATATTAACATAAGGAGCAATGGCAAATTTGTCATTCCATGCCCATTTATAACCGGTACCCAAACCAACGATAAAACTGTTCATATCTGTTGTTTTGGTGATCTCAACATCATTAACGGTTTCTTTTTCATTAAAATCACCGAAACGGTATTTTAAAAACGGAGAAACATAATAACCGGAATTACTTTGTCCGTCAGAACCGAAATAAAAATTATAAGAAGCTAAAATACTATTGGTTTTAAATTCTTTAGCACCGTTTTTCTTTTCTGTAGTGTATGAAAAACGATCATTGATCAGGAATTCAACGCCAATGGACTGATCTTTATCAATGAAATGCTCATAACCCAGTTCTACTGATGCCAGTACTATCGTGTTAAGGATATTCACTTTAACTTCGTTTTTAGTTTGTGCCTTTACAAACAAGCTGCATAATAATAAGCTAAAAAGAAAGATATGTTTTTTCATATTAAAAAATTTTTTGCAAAAGTATGCATTTGAAAATTATAAACTAATTCCGGCCTCTTTCATCGATATAAAGCTCATTTAACGGGTCGCTCTGCCAGAAATCTTTGGAATCGACATCCATAATGGTTAAACGGCCTTTAAACGCCGCTCCGGTATCTACATTCCACAGGTTGGCTTTGTTGACCGGCACGGTCGACCCGATTCTGGTTACCGGCGTGTGGCCAATGAATATTTCCGTGTACAATGTGAGCCGTTTGGGATAAAACTGATCTTCCGGCGAAAGCGCAGGATTCAGCGACAGGGCTGTTTCCCAAAGCGTTCTGTCCCAGCAGAACATCCCGCGGAAGAACTCATAGTGCACCCCTTTCTGATTGGTAAAGCCGGCATGGATAAACAAACGGTTCTGCTCGTCTATATAAAAATCATTCAGGCGGTCCAGGAACGCAATGTGGCGGTCTTTGGTATGAATGTCCAGATCCCGGTAAGCATCCACTGTCGACTGTCCGCCATGAAAACGCCATTCGGCATTGTCATCCCCTGCGGATAACCAGCGGAAAACCATTTCTTCATGATTTCCCCGGATAAAAAAACACTGGTGGGATTGTTCCAGTTCAATCAGAAAGTCAATAACCTTCGGAGAATCGCTCCAGCCATCGACATAATCCCCTAAAAAAATCAATTTATCGTCCGGGCTGACTTTTGCTTTTTCAAGAACCTGATGCAAAGCTCTTAGTCCGCCGTGTATATCTCCAATAACTAATGTTCTACTCATTACTCATTCCGTATTTCATTTTTCTTAAAATGCGCATCGCTTCCTTGAACGAGATGTATACCGTTGGGTTCTCGTGTGCTTTTAAAAGAAGTTTTGCGTCAATCAATTTTTGTTTTGCCTCTTCAAATCCGTTTAAATAACAGATCATCAAGGTAGAAGGCAGGTTTTCCAGATCTTTGTTTTCCCTGTCGGACAAATGTAAACCTTTTTGCAATTTACTGATTAATGACAAATTGGAATTATAAATGTGATACAACATTTTCCGGTTAAATTCCGGCGGTTCAAAAAGCATCTGCGTATCCATTTTGTAATAACCGTTGTCATAAAAACTAATGCACATCCGTTCAAGCGGATAGTAGCTGGTTTTGTCATTTAACCCCAAAGGAAGGTATTCGGTAATGGTAAAACTATCGTCGGAATATTCCACCGTAACTTCGTCTAAAGCAGAATAAAACAGTTTGACCTGTTCGTTGATCAGCTCAATATCAACCCTTGAAAAAAATGTTTTGTCGCGCACCTTCTTTTTGTTGCCGGCCCAGCAAACCACAAACAGCTCTTTGAAAACTTTATATTTGGGCGTCATGTCTTTATGACGGTTATTCATAAAATCGATCACCCCTTCCAGCGTGTGTTCAATGCTGTTCCGGGAATTGTTCTCGATGCTGATGACCGTTTCGGTATTGGAATAATTAAATTCCATATCGGTCGGGACATAATCCTGCTCTTCAACGGGAATGGAATTGCTGCCGCGCCTTACGAAGATCGTTTTGGCAGGAATCGTATAAATTCCCTTCTTAAAAGAAGAAACCTTATGTGCCGGTTTTATCGTCACCAGTCCGATAACTTTATCTTTAGGCAGATTCGGAAACGGAACATTTTCATACTGGATCCGGGGCGGATTATTCAGAAAAGCGTTAACCAGATTCTGGATCCTGCTGTCGTCAAAAAAGTCATCGCCCACAATTTCATTATCCTGGTCTTCCACACCCACAACAATATATGAATTGTTGGTCGGGTTTGAATTGGACAAAGCACAGATATGTTTTAAAAACTTTGCTTTGCCTTCTTTGGTATGCAGATTCAGTTGCCGTTTTTTATCATAAAAACTGCTCTCATCATTGTGAGCCAAAAGGTTTTTTACAAGCAGTCGTTTGTTAATCATCGGTTCAGAATCGCTATAAAAGGATTATAAATTTTTGTTTACAATAGTCGCCGAAGCCTGAGCGGTAGGCATCACAATCAGATCGGCAATATTCACATGATAGGGTCTTGAAACCACAAAGTGAATGATGTCGGCAATATCTTCGGCTAATAAAGGCTGGAAACCCTTATAAACATTCGCGGCACGTTCGGCATCCCCTTTAAAACGGACTTCCGAAAAAGCGGTGTGTACCATGCCGGGATGAATACCGCCCACACGGATTCCGTAGGCATTCAAATCCATCCGCATACCCTGAGTGAGTGCATCAACCGCATGTTTGCTGGCACAGTAAACATTGCCGTTAGGATAAACCTCTTTGGCGGCAGTAGAGCCGATATTGATAATATGCCCTGATTTTCGGGCGATCATTTGTGGTATTATGGCTTTGGAAACATACAAAAGCCCTTTAACGTTAATGTCCAGCATCGCATCCCAATCGTCGGTATTGCCGTTTTGAATCGGATCCAGTCCGTGGGCATTTCCGGCATTGTTGATTAAAATGTCAATCGTTGAAAAGGCTTCCGGTAAAGAAGCAATCGCTTTAAAAACGTCTTCCCTGTTGATTACATCGAAGTTTAAAGTGGCAATTTGTGTATGTTTTGCTAAATCTCTTTTTAAATCGTCAAGAATTTCTTTTCTTCGCCCGCAAAGAATTAAACGGTAATTATGCTGTGCTAAAAGCTCGGCTGTAGCTTTCCCGATACCACTTGTGGCGCCGGTAATTAAGGCAGTTTTCATGATAATTAAATTTCAGTTCTTAAAAATATAAAAACAAAATCATAATTCAGGCTTAAAATGAAAGTGTTACCAAGACTTTTAACCAATTATTAACAACAAAACACTAAATAAATTTTCAATTTGCAGTGTTAAAATAACTTATTAATTTCACGGCTCAAAAAAATACACAAATGGAAGACACCACAACTACTTTAGACATTAGAGCAATTAATGAAAAAATAGAGAGAGAAAGTGCTTTTATTGACCTACTGACAATGGAGATGAACAAGGTGATTGTAGGTCAGAAACACATGGTTGAAAGATTATTGATCGGACTTTTAGGACAAGGACATATTTTATTGGAAGGGGTTCCCGGTTTAGCAAAAACGCTGGCCATTAATACCCTGTCGCAGGCGGTTCAGGGTTCTTTCAGCAGAATTCAGTTTACACCGGATTTATTACCTGCCGATGTTGTGGGAACCATGATTTACAATATCAAACAAAATGATTTCTCGATAAAAAAGGGACCTATTTTTGCCAACTTCGTACTGGCAGATGAGATTAACCGTGCTCCGGCGAAAGTACAATCGGCTTTACTGGAAGCGATGCAGGAAAAACAGGTAACCATTGGCGACGAGACTTTCAAACTGGACAAACCGTTTTTAGTAATGGCAACCCAAAACCCGGTAGAACAGGAAGGAACCTATCCGTTACCGGAAGCACAGGTAGACCGTTTTATGCTGAAAACCGTGATCGACTATCCGAAAATGGAAGACGAGCGTCTGGTAATCCGTCAAAACCTGAAAGGATCTTACGAAAAAGTAAACGCAGTAGTATCCGTAGAACAGATCAAACGCGCTCAGGAAGCCGTTCGTGAAGTTTATATGGATGAAAAAATTGAAAAATACATTCTGGATATCATCTTCGCAACCCGTTATCCGGAGAAATATAAATTAGCAGACCTGAAACCGTTGATCAGCTTTGGCGCTTCTCCGCGTGGAAGTATCAACCTGGCAACTGCTGCAAAATGTTATGCTTTTATCAAACGCCGCGGTTATGTAATTCCGGAAGATGTACGGGCTGTAGTACACGATGTATTGCGTCACAGAATCGGGATTACCTACGAAGCCGAAGCGGAAAACATCACTTCTGTAGAGATCATCAATAAAATTGTTAACGAAGTAGAAGTGCCTTAGTATATAGATTTCTGACTTCAGACTTGATTGAACCCAATCAAATTCCGGATCATTATTCTATAAGCAACAATCAGAATGGATACCAAAGAACTCTTAAAAAAAGTACGAAAAATAGAAATTAAAACCCGAAGATTGAGCGATCACATCTTTTCGGGAGAATATCACACGTCTTTTAAAGGAAGAGGAATGACTTTTTCGGAAGTGCGTCAATACCAGTTTGGTGATGATGTCCGTGCGATCGACTGGAATGTTACGGCACGTTACAACGAACCGTATATTAAAGTTTTTGAAGAAGAACGCGAACTGACCATGATGCTGATGGTGGATATAAGCGGCTCAGAAAGCTTCGGAACGAAAAACCAGCTCAAAAGCGATGTGGTTACCGAAATAGCGGCAACCCTGGCTTTTTCGGCAACCCAGAACAACGATAAAATCGGACTGATTTTATTCTCGGACCAGATCGAATTGTTTATTCCGCCTAAAAAAGGAAAATCACACGTGCTGCGCATTATCCGTGAACTCATTGAATTCACACCTAAAAGCAGGAAAACCGACTTTTCCCAGGCGCTGAAATTCCTTTCCGGGGTCATGAAAAAGAAAGCCATCGTTTTTGTTATTTCCGATTTTATGACTTCCGATTATGAACAGACCCTCAGAATAGCCGGTAAAAAACACGATGTTACCGGAATCCGGGTCTATGATATTCGCGAAGAAAAAATGCCTAACATCGGAATGGTACACATGGAAGATGCCGAAACGGGCGAAACACTATTAGTGAACACAAACGCAAAATCGGTTCGGATGGAATATGAAAAACACTATCAGGACAATGTGAAATATTTTAAAGAAACATTCTCCCGTTGTGGATCAGGAACGGTCAATACCCGTGTAGACGAATCGTATGTAACCAAATTACTGGGTTATTTTAAAGCAAGAACCTAAAAATGACAAAAAACAAATTTTACATAGTACTGTTTTTACTTTTCGGAGCGGTTGTTTTTGGTCAGCAAAAACCGGTACAGGTAACCGTTGATTCTACCAAAATTAAAATAGGATCACAGTTTAAACTGACGTTAAAAACCACTGTCGACAGTAGTGCACACGTCTTTTTTCCGGATAGTAAAACCTTTGGATTATTTGAAGTACTGGAATCATATCCGGTTGATACCATTAAAAAAGATGCCCGGTACGAACTGATTAAAAGATACGGACTGACCCAGTTTGATTCCGGAAAATATGCCATACCGCAATTACCGGTAATCATCAACGGACGCCAGTTCATTACCGATTCACTGCCTCCGGTAACGGTCACAAATGTTGTGGTAGATACGACCAAACAACAAATGTATGACATCAAAACCATCGTTACCGTAGATAAACCCATTAGTAACGTTTGGAAATACAGCATGATACTGCTGCTGATTATCGGCATTGGCTTTCTGGTAAACTGGCTGCTTAAACGATACCAGAACAGGGATAAAAAAGAAGAAATTATCTATGCTTCTCCGATAGAAAAAGCAACCAGCCTGTTGCAAAACCTGGAGAAAAAAGAACTTTGGCAAAAAGGAGAAGTAAAAGACTATTACTCCGAAATGACCGATATTACCCGTACCTATATTGAAGAAACCATTCAGGTTCCGGCAATGGAAAGTACAACGGCCGAATTATTGACCGCACTGAAAGCCGCTGTGATTAAAAAGAAAATGGGCATTAAAAAAGACACTTTCGAAACCTTTGAAAGAATCCTGAAAAATGCCGATTTAGTGAAGTTTGCGAAATCAAAACCACTGGATTTTGAAATTGCAGACGACAGAAAGAACATCGAAAAAATTATATTCACAATAGAAAAGTCCATTCCGAAAGAAGTGGAGCAATCCATAGAAGACGAAAGACTGAAAAGAGAAAAACTGATTAAAAATCAGAAAGTACGACGTATCCTGATAGCCGTTGCAACCAGCGTTGTCCTGTTTATTGGAACATTTATGTACTACCTGTCTACAGACGGACTGGATTTTATAAAAGATAAATTTATAGGGCACAGTACAAAAGACCTGCTAAATGGCGAATGGGTGAAAAGTGAATATGGAGAACCGTCCATTATTCTTGAAACACCAAAAGTGCTGAAACGTTTTCAGGAAGAAAAAATTCAGAACAACCTGCCGCCGAATGTCAGATCGTCGCAGAAGTTTATCTACGGAAGCCTGATCGACAATTTCAATATTGTAATTAATACAACGGCATTTAAAGACTCTGTTGCGGCTAATAATGATGTCATCCTGAACGAGAACCTGGCGCGGTTTGAAAAAACGGTAGGAGCCAAAGGAATTATCGTTAAAACCGATGATTTTGAAATTAAAGATGGCTTTACCGGCAAGAGAGGTTACGGATCGATGACGATTTTTAACCCGGTAAAAAATGAAGACCAGCGAATGGCTTACCAGATGATTGTTTTCTCCCAGAAATTCGGAGTACAGGAAATAGTCCTGGTATATCGCGACGAAGATGAAAAAGCAAAAGAAATAGCCGAAAGGATAATTAACTCTATTGAACTCAGAAAACTAGGCGAATAATGAAGAATGTTACGTTTTTACATCCCGAATTTTTTTGGCTGTTTTTGGCATTGCCAATAGCAATAGCCTGGTATTTCTGGAAAAGAAATAAGCAGACCGCAACATTAAAGATAAGTTCTGTAAAAGGATTTAAAGCGGCACCCTCGGTTTTGCCAAAGCTAAAACCGGTATTGTTTGTTTTAAGAATGCTGGCATTAAGCGCGATGATCGTAGCATTGGCAAGACCGCAGTCGACAGACGTGACCAATAAAACAAGAACCTCAAGAGGTATTGATATCGTTATGGCGATTGACGTTTCCGGAAGTATGCTGGCCAAAGATTTAAAGCCCAACCGTATGGAAGCGTTAAAACGGGTGGCTTCGGAATTTGTTGAAGAAAGACCAAACGACAGAATCGGACTGGTGGTTTATGCTGCCGAAAGTTATACCAAAACACCGGTAACGAGCGATAAAGCAGTGGTTTTAGAAGCGTTGAAAGGCGTTAAATATGATAACGTTTTACAGGACGGTACCGGAATCGGTGTCGGACTGGCCACGGCGGTAAACCGTTTAAAAGACAGTAAAGCCAAAAGTAAAGTGGTGATCTTGCTGACAGACGGTGTGAACAATGCCGGATTTATTGATCCGAGAATGGCTTCTGAAATTGCAAAAGAATACGGAATCAGAGTTTATACTATCGGAATCGGGACAAACGGCATGGCCGAATTCCCGTATGCAATTGCACCAAACGGGCAATTCCTTTTCCGGATGATGCAGGTGGAAATTGACGAAAAGCTGATGAAAGAAATTGCCGCGACAACAAACGGGAAATATTTCAGAGCAACCAGCAATAAAAGCTTGGAGAATATTTATAATGAAATCAATAAATTGGAAAAAACCGAAATTGAAGAAATGAAATACTTCAACTACGACGAAAAATACAGACCGTTTGTATTCTTCGCACTGGGACTTCTGGTTTTGGAGATCTTATTGAGAAAAACTGTTTTTAGAAGCTTTATCTAGTTATGTGGGAATTTGAAGAACCGAAATATTTTTATCTGCTGGCAATATTACCCATATTGGTTTTGCTCTTTCTGATCAATCTGTATTGGAAACGAAAAAAACAAAAGCAGTTTGGCGACCTGGAACTAATTAAAAAACTGAGTCCGGAAAAATCGATATTCAAACCGGTTTTAAAACTGGTGGTGGTATTATTGGCTTTAGCCGGAATTATACTCGCTTTGGTCAACCCGAAAATTGGAACCAAAATGGAAACCGTAAAACGTCAGGGAGTGGATATTGTTTTTGCAGTGGACATCTCTAAAAGTATGCTGGCGGAAGACATTGCACCTAACCGGCTTGAAAAAAGCAAGCAGATCGTTTCCCAGATCATCAATCAGCTGGGGTCGGATAGAATCGGGATTGTAGGCTATGCAGGAAGTGCCTATCCTGTACTGCCGATAACAACAGACTACAGCGTTGCCAAAATGTACCTGCAAAGCATGAATACCGATATGGTCTCTTCGCAGGGAACCGCTTTGTCTGAAGCAATTAAACTGGCAACCTCTTATTTTGATGACCCGCAAACCAGCAAACTGATTGTACTGATCTCGGATGGTGAAGATCATGGTGAAGGATTTGAAGAAGCGGTAGAAGAAGCCAAAGAAAAAAGAATTAAGATACTGACAATAGGAGTAGGTACCGAAAAAGGAGGGCCGATTCCATTGAGAAGAAACGGGACTATTGAAGGATTTAAAAAAGATTCAAAAGGAGAAACGGTTGTAACCAAGCTTTATCCGGAAACCTTAAAAACCATCGCTAAAAATGCCAATGGCGGCTATGTGTTTGGAGGAAATACGAAAGAAGTGATCGAGTTTGTTAAAAACGGACTGGACAATCTGGAAAAAACAGATTTTGAAAGCCAGCAAATGGCCGATTTCCAATCGCAGTACCAATGGTTTTTAGGCATTGCTTTTGTATTGTTACTACTGGATGTGTTCTTCCTGGAAAGAAAAACCGCCTGGGTTAAGAAGTTGAATTTATTTAATGAAAAAGAATAATGAAGAAGTTGTTTAGCTATTATTTTTTACTATTCTCTTTTGCAGTACTGGGCCAGATTAAAGACCGGAACCTGCCAAGAGGGAATGAAGCCTTTGAAGAGAAAAGTTATTCCGAAGCGGAAGCAGATTACCGTATTTCTCATTCAAAAGTACCGGCAAGAGCAACGGCTTCTTACAATTTAGGAAACGCGATTTACAGACAAAACCAGCCTGGTGAAGCCAAATTTGCCTATATGAAAGCAATTGAAACGGCAAAAGGCAAAAGACAGAAACACAAAGCATTTCACAATATCGGAAATGTATTCATGCTGAAAAAAAACTACGAAGCGGCTGTGGAAGCCTATAAAAATGCGTTGCGAAACAACCCGTTTGATGAAGAAACGCGTTACAATTATGCTTTGGCAAAGAAAAAACTGAAAGAGAATCCGCCGAAGAAAAACGATAAAAACAAAGACAAGAATAAAGATAAAGACAAAAACAAGGATCAGCAGGATAAGGACAACAAAGGAAAAGGAGACGATAAGAAAGATCAGAACAAAGACAAAGGTCAGGATAAAAAAGACGATAAAGGCGATCCTAAAAATAAAGACAACAAAGACGGGAAAGGCGATAAAGACAAACAAAATGCCCCGCCACAGTCGGGCGGTGCTTCCAGACAAAGAATGGAAAACCTGCTGGATGCGGTAAATAATGAAGAGAAGAAAATACAGGACAAGGTAAAAGCCAGAGAAGTAAAAGGCAGTCCGGTTAAAAATGAAAAAGACTGGTAAGGGATTATAGAAATTAAGGGATTGACACACAGAAAAACATTGGGATTATAAAAAATGAAGAAATATATTTTTCTACTATTATTAAGTTTTCAGGGATTACTCGCTCAGGTACAATTTGACGCCAGTGTGAGCAAAACTTCTTTGGGAATCAACGAACGTTTACGGGTTGATTTTACGATGAATGAAGATGGTGATAATTTTAGTCCGCCTGCTTTTGAAGGCTTCAGAGTAGTGGGCGGCCCGAATCAGGCAGTGAGTTACTCCTGGATGAACGGAAAAAAATCCTTCAACAAATCCTTTTCGTATTTTTTGATGCCGCTAAAAAAAGGAACGCTGGTTATCAAACAGGCCTCCATTGAAATTGAAGGTAAAATTTACAAAACGGCACCCATTAAAGTAACGATCACCAATGCCGTTCAGGAAGAAGTAAACCCATACAACCCACAGCAGAAAATGGGTGAGGGAATCCATTTGGTGGCAGAAATATCCAAAACCAATCCGTACATAAACGAACCGATTACGGTTGTGTACAAGCTCTATGTGAGCAATACAGCCAGCGTGCGGAACTGGAGAGAAATGGCAAGTCCGAAATACAATGATTTCTGGAGCCAGAACATCGATATTAAAAAACTGGTTGTCGAAAACGGAAAATACAACGGAGAAGATTACCGCTATGTGGTATTGCGCAAAACAGTGCTGTATCCGCAAAAAGCCGGAAAACTGGAAATAGAACCGCTTTCTCTGGACATCGAAGTTGATTTGCCTACAGGACGCCGTGATTTCTTCGGACGAATGGAATATGCCAGCGGGAATAAAACCGTTTCTGCCGGAGCAAAATCCATTAGTGTGCGATCCTTGCCCGAAGCCGGAAAACCGGTTGATTTCTCCGGAGCTGTTGGTGACTTTGACTTTAAAGTAACCCCATCAAAAACAACCTTAAAATCCGGGGAATCGCTGGATTTGGTAGTAAGTGTTTCCGGAAAAGGAAACCTGAAACTCTTTAACCTGCCCAAACCGGTAGTGCCAAGTGCGCTGGAAATGTATGATCCGGAACACAAGGAAAAGGTAAACACGCCGCTTTCCGGTATGCAGGGTGAAATTACCGATACCTATACGATTATACCACAATACAAAGGAAATTACCAGATCAAACCAATGGTATTCTCCTATTTTGATTTGAGTGCCAATGCCTATAAAACCATTACGTCAAAAGAAATTATGGTAAATGTGCTGGACGGACCAATGCCAACATCGGGTGATCCTCAGGTTGCTTCGGCAGAAGGCAAACAAAATGTGGTGGCAAACGACCAGTTCCAGTTTATTAAACTGAAAACCAACCTTGCGGCTGTTGCCCAAAAAGACTTTTTAGGCTCCGGGCTTTTCTATTCGCTTTTGCTGGCGCCGTTTTTAATCATCCCGGTAATCGTTCTGGCGAAGAAGAAAAAAGAAGCGATAGACGGTGATGTAGCCGGTAATAAAATCCGTCAGTCAAACAAACTGGCTAAGAAATTCCTGTCGGAAGCAAACAAACAACTGGGCAGCAAGGAAGCCTTTTATGTGGCAATGGAAAAAGCCTTACACAACTTCCTGAAAGCCAAACTGCACATTGAAACCTCCGAAATGAGTAAAGAAAACATCCGGGAATTACTGCTCTCTAAAAAAGCAGCACCGGATACCGTTCAAAACTTTATCGCCTTGATGGACAGCTGCGAATTTGCCCGTTATACCCCGGCATCTGTAGGAACCATGCAGCAGGATTATGACAAAGCAGTAACCGTAATTTCCGGATTGGAAAAACAAATCAATAATTAATCGCCATGAAAAAGTTATTATATATACTACTGTTGGTAACTCAGGTATTTTGGGGACAGTCTGCTTTTGAAAAAGGAAATGATAGTTATAAAAAAGAAAAATACGAAGAGGCGGTTGCACAGTATGAGCAGGTGTTGAAATCCGGTAAACAATCGGCAGAACTGTATTTTAATCTGGCAAATTCCTATTATAAAATGCATCAGGTAGCACCGGCGATTTACAACTATGAAAAAGCGCTGCTGTTAAATCCTGACGATACAGACGTTCAGACCAATTTGAAGTTTGCTCAGAAAATGACGATTGATGAAATTAAAGTCGTTCCTAAAGTGGGCTTTTCTAAAATGATAGACGACTTGTTGGATGTGTTTCATTATGAAAGCTGGGCATGGCTTGCTGTTGGGGCATCCGTATTGTTCCTGCTGTTTTTTATAGGCTATTATTTTGCCCGTATCACCGTAGTGAAAAGAATCTTTTTCTTCGGGATGTTTGTTGTGCTGCTGGGCATGTTTATCAGTATTGCTGCTGCAATAGCAGAAAGAGATCATTATAAAAACGAAAGACCTGCCATTGTTTTTGCAGAAGTAGCTCCGGTGAAAAGCGAACCGAAAACGACGGCTTCCGATGCTTTTGTACTACACGAAGGAACCAAAGTTTTTGTGATCGAATCACTGGACAATTGGAGAAAAATCCAGCTGACCGATGATACCGAAGGCTGGATCGAAAAAGACGCGATTAAAGAACTGAAATAAATTATTGCGGCGCTGAAGAAACCGGTTCTTCCGGAGTATCCATGGTCTTAAAATCGTCATACCATTCTTTTACACTTGGAAAAATAAGCTTTGAAGTTTCCTGTATCGGATTGTAAAATAAAGATTTATCCATGGTTTCCTGAGAAAGGAAATAATGGTCAATATTGACCTTCTGGAAAAGATTTAGAAGAATACTCAGAATCAGTGCCATTTTCAGCGTACCAAAAACACCGCCGGCAATAGTGTTTAACCAGCCCATCTGGGCAAAACTGGCAATTCCGGTAAAGAGCTTTGCCAGTAAAATAATACCGACAACAACCAGGATAAAAGTGAGCCCGAAAGCAATCACTTCGATATATCTGGGATTCCACGAAACATGATTCTCAATAACGGAGCGTACCAGATGGGAACATTTTATAGCCAGGATAATACCGATAATTAGGGAAACAAATGAAGCTAGAGCTACAAAAAGACCCTGGCGGAAACCCTGGATAAAACCGTATACTAAAATGGCAGCTAAAATGATATCAAAGAAACTCATAAATAATTGGATAAAAGGCAAAGATAAAAGAATTGTGGAATGTCAAATTCCAACTTCTTATCTTTGTCGGCTCAAATTTGTTTAAAGACTGTTAAAAGAAGTCTGATTAACAAAAAACAAAACCAAAATATGTCAAGAGACGAACAACTAAAAGAGCGTTGGGAAACGCTGGTCAACATACTTTCAAACCGTTTTGCCGATGGCGAAATACTGGATTTGGATGCCATCATCTATTTAATCGGAGTACAGGAACTCGGACAGCTGAAAAGAAAATTCAAAAAAGACGAAAAGCTAAACCTGATGCATATCGCTATTTGTCGTTTGCTGGAACCATACGGCTATTATGAATTTGCTTTTTTTGACGAAGACGGATGGCCGCATTATAATGTAAAAGAACAATTGCCGCCTTTAAAAGCCGGAGAACAATCGGTACTGATGAAAGAAGCGATTGTAAATTATTTCCTTGAAAAGGAATTGATAGATTAAAAATCACAGCGGCAAAAACATACAGAACGGACCTTTTGAAAAGAAATTTATATGCGAAAAGCTGTGGAATCTGATTTCAAAATCCGTAAATTTGCCCTTTATTGAAAGACCGATGATTGATAAGATAAAAGAATACATAGGCGAAGCGCAGGCTTTTACTACAGATAATAAAGAAACCCTCGAAACATTTCGAATCAAATTTTTAGGAAGCAAAGGACTTCTTAAAGATTTATTTGCGGAATTCAAAAACGTGCCAAACGACCAGAAAAAAGAATTTGGACAGGTGATCAACTTATTAAAGACTACTGCAGAGGATAAAGTAAAATCCATTCAGGACGCTTTGGAAAGTAAAGAAGAAGCAAAAGGAATGTATGGGGATTTATCACGTCCGGGAGAACCTTTGGTTATCGGATCGCGTCACCCTATTTCAATTGTAAAAAATCAAATCGTTGATATTTTCTCCAATATCGGATTCAATGTTTCCGAAGGACCGGAAATTGAAGACGACTGGCATAACTTTACCGCATTGAACCTTCCGGAATACCATCCGGCAAGAGATATGCAGGATACCTTCTTTATCCAGACAAACCCTGATATTTTGCTGCGCACGCACACCTCATCTGTTCAGGTACGTTATATGGAAGAAAACAAACCGCCGATCCGTACGATTTCACCAGGAAGAGTTTTCCGTAACGAAGCGGTTTCCTCCCGTTCCCACTGTATTTTTCACCAGGTGGAAGGATTGTATATTGACCAGAATGTATCTTTTGCCGATTTAAAGCAAACCTTGCTGTATTTCACAAAAGAGATGTTCGGAAAATCGAAGATCCGTTTGCGTCCGTCGTATTTCCCGTTTACCGAGCCAAGTGCTGAGGTGGATATTTACTGGGGACTGAAAACGGAAACCGATTACCGTATTACAAAAGGAACCGGATGGCTGGAAATCATGGGCTGCGGAATGGTAGACCCTAACGTATTGAAAAATTGCGGCATCGATGCCGATAAATATAACGGATTTGCTTTCGGTATGGGAATAGAACGTATTGCCATGTTGTTATACCAAATCGGAGATATTCGTATGTTTTATGAAAATGACGTACGATTCTTGGAGCAGTTTAAATCCAGTATTTAAAACACCATAATGACGAACAGCCTGTATTGCGGGCTGTTCGTTTTATTTTTTATTCACGTTCTTCTGACGCTCAGAAGCCTTTTATAGTATCCTTGCAATGAAAAAAGACATCACAATCCCAAAAGTAGAAAACGTTTATGTAGCCGCTATTCAGGAGTGGAATGACGACTTTATGGAAAATTCCTGGTATGCCTATTTAATCAATGACGGTGAGGTAACTTTGGAAATGGCAATAGTTGTTTCCAAAGCATACGGGCTGATCGATGGGGAAGAACGAAAAACAGGAACGTTTCGCCATGCTTTTAAGGAAGTATTGCCCAACTCGGCTGTAAAAATAGAATTGCTGGAAAACAATGTTTTGCAGCTCAACAATGAATTTATGCTTACCTTCTTTATTGGAGGTACACTTTACGATAAAAACTACGTTTTTAGAGCCAATACCATCGATAAAAGTGCATTAACGGAATTACCGGTGTTGACAAAACAAGGGATTTTAGGGAAGTAAATTGTTTTTATAATTGGTCTGTTCAGGAAAATTTCACAACTTTATAGAAATTTTACAGCACCATTATAATGAAAAAGCACGCTTTACTTTTCCTCTTTTTACTACAAACGCTTACCACTTTTTCTCAGAAAAACGATTACGCACAGTATGTGAATCCGTTTATAGGAACGGGCGGGCACGGACATTCCTTTCCCGGAGCAACTGTTCCGTTCGGAATGGTGCAGCTATCACCCGATACCCGTATTGACGGAAGCTGGGACGGCTGCGGCGGTTATCATTATTCCGATCCGGTGATCTACGGCTTTTCGCATACCCACCTTAACGGTACCGGAGTGTCCGATTTTGGCGACATCATGCTGATGCCTACGATGGGCGAACCGGCTTTGGAAAACAAAGATTATGCGTCGGCATTTTCACATAAAAACGAAAAAGCAACTGCTGGTTTTTATGCCGTAAAATTAGATAAACACAACATCAATGTGAGCCTGACCGCTGCGACTAGAGTCGGTTTCCATGAATACACCTTCAATCAGGCCGGTAAAGCCAATGTTATCCTGGACCTGAACCACCGCGACAAACTGCTGATGGGTGATGTCCGGATCATCAACAGCCATACGGTTGAAGTTTTGCGAAGAAGCGAAGCCTGGGCGACAGACCAATATGTTTTTGCGCGTATTGAATTCAGCCAGCCGATGCAGATCACCAAAGTCCGCAACAATGCCTTTGCTCCGGCAAAAATTACCGATACCTTTTTCGCCGGAAACCAACTGGCGATCAGCTTTAGTAAAGACGTTAAAAAAGGAGAGAAAATATTGGTAAAAGTGGCGCTTTCGCCCACAAGCTACGAAGGTGCTGCCAAAAACATGACGGCAGAAATTCCGGACTGGGATTTCGGGAAAGTAAAAAAACAGGCAGAACAGCTCTGGAATAAAGAACTGTCCCGGATTGAAATAAGTACTTCCGACAAGGAAAAACAAACCATTTTCTATACGGCATTGTACCACACGATGATGCAGCCCAACATTGCGATGGACGTGGACGGCATGTACCGCGGCCGTGACAATAAAATCCATAAAGCCGACGGCTTCGACTATTATACCGTTTTCTCCCTTTGGGATACCTTCCGCGGAGCGCATCCGTTGTATACCCTGATCGATAAAAAAAGAACCTCCGATTATATCAATACATTCCTGAAACAATATGAACAGGGCGGACGGCTGCCGGTTTGGGAACTTGCTTCCAATGAAACCGACTGTATGATCGGATACCATTCCGTTTCGGTAATTGCCGATGCGATGGCAAAAGGAATAAGCGGTTTTGATTACAACAAAGCCTTTGAAGCGGCAAAACACAGCGCGATGCTCGACCATTTAGGACTGGATGCCTACAAGAAAAACGGATTTATCAGTATAGATGACGAACACGAAAGCGTTTCCAAAACACTGGAATATGCTTATGACGACTGGTGTATTGCCCAAATGGCCATGCAGCTGAACAAACCGGATGACTACCGGTATTTTATGAAACGTTCCCAAAACTGGAAAAATATTTTTGACAGCCAGACAGGATTTATGCGTCCGAAGAAAAATGGCGGCTGGGACAAACCGTTTGACCCGAGGGAAGTGAATAACAATTTTACCGAAGGCAATAGCTGGCAGTACTCCTTTTTTGTGCCTCAGGACATCAGCGGTATGATTGAAGCTTATGGCGGAAAAGAAAAATTTGAAGCCAAACTCGATGAAATGTTTACCGCTCCGTCAGCAACTACCGGAAGAGAACAGGCCGATATTACCGGGCTTATCGGGCAATACGCTCACGGAAACGAGCCGAGTCACCACATGGCCTATCTGTATAACTACATTGGCAAACCGGAAAAGACACAGCAAAAAGTACACTACATCTTGGATGAATTTTATAAGAACACACCGGACGGACTGATCGGGAATGAAGACTGCGGACAAATGAGTGCGTGGTATGTGCTGAGCAGTATGGGAATTTATGCGGTAACACCGGGAATGCCTTTGTGGAGTACGACCAGGCCGTATTTTGACAAAATCAAGATTAATTTTGAAGACGGAACGTCCAAAACAATTACGAAGGATACTCCGGCGGAAACATTAAAAAACATAGGACTAAACAAGGAAATTGTGGTGCTGAACTTAAATCCGAAAGATAAAATTGTTCCGGTTCCGGCAATTGAGGCAGAAGGTAAGGCCTTTAAAGACAAACTCACGATTGCCATAACCGCAGGCAGTAAAGACACTAAAATATATTATTCCGACAGTTCTAAGCCGGGTACAGGCTTTAGTGTTTATACAAAACCGTTTGTCATTGAAAAATCGGCGGTGATCAAAGCCTATGCAGAAATTAAAGGACAAAAAAGCAATATAGTGGCCGCTTCCTATTTTAAAAAAGACAACAATTGGACAGTAACGCTTACATCAAAATACAATCCGCAATACCATGCCGGCGGACCGGAAGGACTGATCGATGGGATTTTAGGAACTGAAAACTGGCGAAAAGGCGACTGGCAGGGATATCAGGGACAGGATTTTGAAGCGGTTATCGATCTGAAAAAACAAAGACCGGTTTCTGCAATAACCGCCCGTTTTCTGCAGGACAGCCGCGCCTGGATTGTAATGCCTGTTAAAGTGGAATTCTATTTATCGGACGATAATGTAAACTTTAAACTGGCGGCAACGGTTGAAAATACGTTAAATCCAAAAGTAACCGACAATACGATCATTCCTTTTAAAGCGAACACAAAACAGGCAAAAGCCCGCTATGTAAAAATCATCGCCTACAATTATGGTAAACTGCCGGAGTGGCATCAGGGAGCCGGAGGGGATGCCTATATTTTTATTGATGAAATACAAATACAATAATCAGCCTTAGGGTAAAAGAAAAAAGCAAGTCCGTTTAAGACTTGCTTTTTTTTATAGGCGGTTATTCTTTGACCGGGAATAAGAGCGATGCAATTACCGAAAGAATCAAAATACTGCCCACAATGAGCAGGGATACCGGTGACGATATGTGAAAGATCGGAGCGATAAGCATCTTGATACCGATAAAACTCAATATAATCGCTAATCCGTACTTCAAACGGCTAAACATATACATGAAGTTGGCTAAAAGAAAATAAAGCGCTCTAAGGCCTAAAATAGCGAATATGTTCGAAGTGTAAAGGATAAACGGATCGTTTGGCGCAATGGCAAAAATAGCCGGAATACTGTCCACGGCAAAAATCAGGTCGGTAAACTCAATAACAGCCACAACAACCAGTAAAGGCGTTGCCATTTTAATACCGTTTTTAACGGTAAAGAATTTATCGCCGTCATAGTTTTCGCTTACTTTAAAAAAGCGGTGTATCAGTCTTGCACCCGGACTTTTGGTAAAATCTTTATCACCGTCGTCACTGTCTTCTGCAAACCAGGATTTGATTCCCGCATAAATAAGGAAAATACCAAAAACGGTCAGGATAACATTAATTTTTGCCGCATGTCCGAAAAGGATCATTTCCGGTAAATACGTCATGTTGATCAGCTCCACACCGGTGAAGATAAAGATAGCACGGAAAACCAATGCCCCTATAATCCCCCAAAACAGTACTTTGTGATGCAGTTCTTTGGGAACATTAAAAAATCCGAAAACGAGTATGAACACAAAGAGGTTGTCCACCGAAAGCGCTTTTTCAATCCAGTATGCCGACTGGAACTGGGTAAACTGCTCCAATCCCATATAGTAATAAATGACCCCGCTGAATCCCATCGCCAGTGAAATCCATACGATGGACCATGCTAAAGCCTCTCTGTTAGAAACCACATGGCTGTTTTTGTTAAAAACGCCCAGGTCAAGTAAGAGCATTACAAGGATAATAATCGAAAAGGCGGTAAGAATTCCCGGATGGTTAATTAAGTGGTCCATAATGTTGTCTTTAATTTTGTGCGAAAATAAAACTTCTTTTTTTTTCCAAGGGAAAAGAGTGTAAATATCTTGTAATCAGTATTTTATAGTGCTTTTTTGATGAGGCTGTCAAAAAAGTACAGCACAAAAAAAAAGAATTTAATACATTGTAATCCAGTGTTTTAAATTCTTTTTTGGGGTCCGGAAACGGTAAAATCTCCGGTAACGTGAAAAATGAAAAAAATTAATCTAATTTTTCCGTTAGCTTTTTAAATACTTTTTTAGGCTCTTTTCCTTCATATAAAATGTCGTAAACCGCATCTATTATTGGGGTTTTGGCCTTATATTCCTCATTCAGCTTATACGCGCTTTTAGTGGCATAATAGCCTTCGGCTACCATGCTCATTTCCATCTGGGCAGATTTTACAGTATAGCCTTTCCCGATCATGTTCCCAAACATTCTGTTACGCGAGAAAACGGAATAACCGGTAACCAGCAAGTCACCCAGGTAAGCAGAATCGTTGATGTTGCGCTTCATTTTGTGAACCTTCTTGATGAATTTCTTCATCTCGCGGATAGCGTTGCTCATCAGTAACGCCTGGAAATTATCGCCATAGCCCAGACCATGTGCAATACCGGCAGCGATAGAATAGATATTTTTAAGCATTGCGGCATATTCCGTACCGACAATATCATCAGAAATTTTAGTTTTGATATAATGGCTGTTCAGGTTTTTAGCCATTACTTTTGCCGTTTTGGTATCTCCGCAGGCAATCGTTAAATAGGAAAGACGCTCCAATGCCACTTCTTCTGCATGGCAGGGACCGGTAATAACACCAATATTATCATAAGGAATATCGTACACACTGTGAAAGTGTTCGCCAACAATTAAACTCGTTTCCGGTACGATACCTTTAATGGCCGAAAAAATAACTTTATCCTGCAGGCTAACCGTTAGTTTTTCCAGTTCACCGCTCAAAAAAGCCGATGGAATGGCAAAAATCACATAATCGGCATAGGCAACCGCCTCGTTAATATCGTCTGTTAAGATTAGTTTATTGGTATCGAATTCAACGGAACTCAAATAATTCGGATTGTGTCTGTTTTGTTTGATATGTTCAATAGCATAGGTACTTCTCATGTACCAGGCTATTTCTGAAAGATTTACGCACAACATCTTTGCAATGGCCGTAGCCCAACTTCCCCCGCCTATTACTGCAAATTTCGGATTGTCACTCATTATCATTTTTGTTTGTGAATCCAAATGTACTTAAAAACATAGGAACAACAAAGTATCGATTGTAAAGAAATCAGAACGGAAAGAGAAAGCTAAAAAAATCAAAACCAAAAAAGTGGCACGCAAATTGGATATCGTTACTTAAATTAAAAAAGGAGACTTATGAAAACGATAAAATTACTCTTAGCCCTGCTAATGATACCGCTCACATTTTCATCTTGTACAGTGGCAGAATATGGTGATGATTATGTAGATGACGGTGCGACTTTACCGCAGTTAATGCAGCGATATGAATTGTGGTATGTGGATTATGAAAGAACAACAGGCCCCGGTGATATTCCTTTTTTATCAAGAGCGTTTACCCTTTCGCTGGTAAACGGAACCCTGTTTGCAAACAATAACCTTGTGGGGATCGGTTCCACCGGAAACGGCTTTGGTATCAATGTGGGATATTATGATTTTTATCCGGGTGAAGTGCGTTTCTTTCACAACGTTTACGGACAGTATAACTTAGAGGTTACCCGTTTGAGTGCCAATGAAATCCGGCTGTACAACCGCAACCTGAATACATCCTATTATCTGGTAGGCTATCAGCGCAACAGCTTTGATTACAACCGTTTGTTTTATGATAATATTACCTATTTCCTGCAGGAATATAAAGCCTGGGAAAAAGTATATACCAGTAACGTAGGGGCGCTGAACGATTTTGACCACGAAAACTTCGTGCAGTTTTTATCCGGCGGCAATAACTTCCGTTCTTCACAGGATGCTCCCGGTACTCCGGTTAATAATATCTATTGGGATTTTACAGGGCTTTACGGGATTCAGCAAGTGCCCGGTAACCCGTATCAGAAAATTTTAACATTAGATTATGATTTCTGGGGCAATGAAGGCTTTAGATTGACCGTTATTAATGACAGCAGGATTCGATTGTTTCACCAGGCATCCGGTACTACTTACGAATTTCAGGGAAGAGGATTTATTCAATACCTGAAAGAAGGCGGGATGAAGAGAGTGAAGCAGCAGGACCTCAAGTTAAGTTAATTAAAATAGTTACTATTTTTTGTTTTTGGTGAAGAAAGGCGCTCTGAATATAATTCAGGAGCGCCTTTCGTTTTTAAGTCGTGTTATAAAAAAGCTTTAGTAGCTCATTTCCACAATTTCGCGGACTTTATCTAAAGTAATGTTCTGGCGTTCTCCCATGGCTTTCCAACCTCTCTGGTCAAAACGTTCCACAATAAAATCGGCTGTTTTTTTATAATCCGGGGTATAATTGGAAATCTTGGTTTCCATGCCCATTATATGGAAAAACTGAACTGTTTTTTCAATTGCCTGTAAGGCTTTTTCTTCAACGGTAGTACCGGTAACATTCCAGATGCGTTCGCCGTACTGTGCTAATTTTTCTTTTTTGGTTTCAAATAAGGCACGGTACAGATTCGGGCCAATGATGGCCAGTGTTCTGGCATGGTCAATTTCGTATAAAGCGGTTAACTCATGTCCGATCATGTGTGTAGCCCAGTCGGTTGGAACACCTTTCTGGATCAGACCGTTTAAAGCCATCGTACAGCTCCACATAAAATTGGAAGCCAGTTTGTAATCTGTCGGATTGTCCACCACACCCGGACCAATTTCAATTAAAGTCTGAAGAATACCTTCGGCAATGCGGTCCTGTAAAAGCGCATCATGAGGATAGGTAAGGTATTGCTCCATCACGTGGGTATAGGCATCAATCACTCCGTTCTGCAATTGTCTTTTCGGTAAAGAAGCAATAACGGTAGGATCACAGATGGAAAATTTCGGAAACAGTGCCGAACCGCCAAACGACAGTTTTTCCTGTGTTTCATTGATCGTGATAACGGCTCCGGAATTCATTTCGCTTCCTGTTGCCGGTAAGGTCAATACCGTTCCAAACGGCATGGCGTTTTCCTTGATTAAAAGTCTTTTGTGAAGAATTTCCATAGGATTGCCTTCGAAGTTAACGGCTGCCGAAATGAATTTAACACCGTCAATAACAGATCCGCCGCCAACAGCCAGAATAAAATCAAGCTTCTGCTCTTTAATAACCGCAACAGCTTTCATTAATGTTTCATAACGGGGATTTGGTTCAATACCTCCGAATTCTACAATTTCAAAACCGCTTAAAGCCGTTTTTACCTGATCGTAAACACCGTTTTTGAAAATGCTGCCACCACCGTAAGCCAGTAATATTTTACTGTTTTGCGGAACCAGCTGGGCTAATTTTTCGGTTTGTCCTTTTCCAAAGACTAAATTGGTAGGATTATATAGTTCAAAATTTAACATAGCGATTTTGATTTGAATTATTTACAGTTCAAATTTAGGGAAGATTATTCCAATCACTTTTAAAACTATGTTAATAGAAAATAAAAAAATAACGCTGATTGTCAGCGGGTAAAGGTTATTTTTTATAGAAAAGATTGTGGTCGATATACTCCCAAACCTTGCCGGGCAGCATGGGGGTAATGTTTTTTCCTTTTTTGATGTTCTCCCGGATAAAGGTAGAGGAAAGCTCAATGACCGGAGCACCGACTCTGTGGATTTTTGGGTGATTGATGAACTCGCCGGAAACAATTTCGGACGAAATTCTCGGATAAACATAAATGTTGTGATTGTTCAGGATCACTTCATAGTTTTTCCATTTGTGCAGCGAATTCAGATTGTCTTCACCCATAATCAGTGAAAATTCGTGCTGCGGATATTTTTCCTGCAAATGTGCCAGCGTATTAACCGTATAATTGGGCTGGGAGAGCTTAAACTCAATGTCGGAAGGCTTTATTTTGGGATATTCGGATGTTGCTAAAAAGACCATTTGCAGCCGATGGTGATCGTCCAGTAAGGTGTTTTTCTTTTTGTGGGGATTGTGTGGTGTTACAATCATCCAGATCTGATCCATATCGGTATTTTCTGCCATGTGATTGGCAATAATCAGGTGGCCGATATGGATGGGGTTGAACGTTCCGAAATAAAGCCCTATTTTCATTTGCAGCGTTATTTTATGAATGTATTCCGATAATAAAGGGAAACTATTTTATAAAATCTCTAACCAGTTCGTATGCTTCCTGTTTGGCAGTGTCCAGATCATAGTTTTTTATGATTTTGTCAAACTGCGGCGCTGTAGCCAGCTCAACAGATGCCTTGGCGATACGCATGTTGATCTTGTCTTCACTTTCGGTAGAACGTTTTTTCAAACGGATCTTTAATTCGTCAATACTCGGAGGTTTCACAAAAACCGCTAAGGTTTCGTCTGGAAATTTTTTCTTGATACGCAATCCGCCGGCAACGTCAATGTCGAAAATAACATTTTTGCCTTTGGCCCAGATGCGCTCCACTTCGGTTTTTAAAGTACCGTAAAAATTATCGCGGTAAACTTCTTCCCACTCTAAAAAATCTTCGGCTTTAATGTGCTGTTTGAAGCTTTCCAGCGAAATGAAATAATAATCGGTTCCGTTTATTTCTTCACCTCTTGGGGCGCGGGAAGTCGCCGAAATTGAAAATTCAAGGTTCAGATCTTCTTTGCCTAATAAGTGTCTTACAATTGTTGTTTTTCCGGAACCGGACGGTGCTGAAAAAACAATTAGTTTTCCTCCTGTATTCATGCTGTTGTATTGTGAAGTTTTAGCTGTTATAAAACATTTAAAACCTGTTCTTTAATTTTTTCTAATTCGTCTTTCATCTGAACGACCAGTTTCTGCATTCCGGCATGATTCGATTTGGAACCCATAGTGTTGATTTCACGTCCCATTTCCTGAGTGATGAATCCCAGTTTTCTACCGTTTGCTTCCTGTCCGGAAAGGGTTTCCAGGAAATAATCCAGATGGTTGGTCAGGCGGACTTTTTCTTCCGTGACATCTAATTTTTCAAGATAATATATAAGCTCCTGTTCAAATCGGTTTTCGTCAACATTGACCTGCAATTCCGAAATAGCATGTTGCAAACGTTCTTTGATTGCCTGGATTCTTTCCGGATCTAAAACCAGTGCCTGCTCCATAAAACTGCGGATGTTGGCAATTCTCAAACGGAATTCTTTTTCCAGTGAAGCACCTTCATCTTTTCGGAAATTATTGATGTTAACCAACGCTTCTGTTACCACATTCTGGATGTGTTTCCATTCGTTTTCGTCAATTTCATCCCGTTCTGTTTTTAAGGCATCCGGCATCCGAACCGCCATTTTCATCAATTCGGTAATGTCGGCATCCGGAAGGATATCGCGCATCTGATTCATATACGCTTTTACAATCGGGGCGTTAACTTTTGTTGACGTTTCTTCTCCGGTAACTTCAATGTATAGGGAGAAATCAACTTTTCCGCGTTCCAGCTGTTGTGCAATCTGATTGCGAAGTCCCAATTCCATTTCGCGAAAAACAGAAGGCATACGAACGTTAAGGTCGAGCCCTTTACTGTTTAAAGACTTAATTTCTATAGTAATTTTTTTGGTTGGCAATTGCAAAGAAGCCTTGCCGAAACCAGTCATCGATTGTATCATATAAAAATGTAATAGCTACAAATGTACTAAAAAGAGTTCAGTATGTTAAAAAAGTTAAGTAATCCCTTTTTTGTCAGCTTGTTTCTCCTTTTTCTGCGTAACCAGATAAACGCCTAAAAAGATTAAAAGTGAGGAGCCTATTTTTACCCAGCTCAGCTCGTCTTTACCCAGGCTTATTGCAAAAATGGAAGCGAAAAAAGGCTGCAGGTAAATAAAAACCGCAACGGTTGTGGGTTTTAACTCTTTCATGGATAGCAAGTTGAGTAAATACGTCAGGAAGGTGGAAACCACAATCACAAAACCGATTTTCCAATAGACGCTAAGCGGCATACTGTGCCATTCGATTTGCTGAAATTCCTGCCATCCGAAAGGAATTACCATTATAAAACCAAAAAGATAAATCCATTTCACAAAGGTGTACGGACTGTATTTGTCCATTAATTTTTTAACCAGGATAAGGTAAAAACCATAAGAAACGGCATTTACAAAGACTAAAAAGTTACCCAGGGCGGCATTTGGGGCGTTAATCATCGACTTTCCGTAAAGAATCAAAAGTACCGTTCCGGCAAGTCCCAGAAAAATACCGGCTACTTTTTGCCGCTGCATGCGTTCCCGCATAATAATAGCCGACAAAACCAGAACGATCATGGGTGTGGTGACCATTAAAACGGCACCCATAATGGGAGAAGTATAGCTTAATCCCTTAAAAAAAGTAAGCATGTTAAACGCCACGCCAAAAAAGGCAGCAGCAATAATCCGGAAGAAATCCTTTTTGTCGATTTTTTGCTTTTTGGCAGGATTGAGCCGGTTAATTCCTATCGAAGCCAGCCAGAACAATAAGGTTGAACCGCCTACGCGCATAAAAATAAAACCGAAAGCATCCACATAAGCAGGCATGACATCCTTAGCAATCGTAAAGGTCACCCCATAAATGATCGCTACCGTCCAGGCAGCCATCAAGGCATAAGTACGTTTGCTCATTTAGCCCAGGAATGCAATAGCTGCGGCAACCACTTTAGGGCTGTTTCCCACAAAAGCTTTTCCGTCAATAAGAATAACCGGACGGCTTAAAAAAGTATAATGCTCTAAAATATACCGTTTGTAATCGGCCTCTGTCAGGACTTCATCTTTTAAACCCATTTCTTTATACAGTTTGGCTCTTTTGCTGAAAAGCACTTCATAATTACCGGTAATGGCATGGATTTCTTCCAGTTGTTTTACCGTCACAGGAGCTTCTTTAATGTCCTGTAATTCGAAAGTATCCAGATTTGGAAGGGATTTCAAAAT
This sequence comes from Flavobacterium inviolabile, assembly GCF_013389455.1. NCBI lineage: Bacteria > Pseudomonadati > Bacteroidota > Flavobacteriia > Flavobacteriales > Flavobacteriaceae > Flavobacterium > Flavobacterium inviolabile. The sequence continues at coordinate 896,775 of NZ_CP058278.1, forward strand.
GCGTTTGCAGGTATCGCAGGTTTTTAAATGGTATATTTTTCTCATGATAATTGTCAAAAAATGTTGCTGCAAAAATAGTAAGAAACTTAACGAATATAAGCGAATCGGATTCAATTTTAGTTTCTGGAGAAACCGGCTCTTTTTTGAATTTATCTTTTGACTACATTAGCGGAAAAGAAAAGTATGAAAACAAGTTTTGATATTTCAAGAAACAGCAGGGATAAACTTTTAGCTGTTTTGGAAAGCCATTCTCTGGAACAACTCAATAAAGTGCCGGCCGGATTTAGTAATAACCTGATCTGGAATATTGCCCATATTGTGGTGGTACAGCAAATGCTGGTATATAAATTATCCGGATTGCAGATGCAGGTATCGGATGAGATGGTAGAAAAATACAAACGCGGCACAAAACCGGAAGCAGATGTTACGGCGGCAGAAGTGGAAGCCGTTAAAAAACTGCTGCACACCACTATCGATACCACCGAAAAGGATTATAATGCCGGGCTGTTTCAGGAGTATACCGAATTTAAAACGATGTCAGGTTTTGTGATTAAAAACGCTGCAGAAGCGATTGAATTCAATAATTACCATGAAGGTATTCATACGGGTATTATCATGAGCATCCGCAAGTTTATTTAAGGATCAGATAAGGTTCCAGCGCATCATAGGATAAGAGCAGTTCCCGCGGACCGTCAACATAAGGAGCGATTTCGTAAGTGTTGTAGTAAAGGATCAGGCCTTTATCGGAGAAAACATACGTTTGTGGCAGTTGGAAAACCTCGTCTTCAAACATCAGTCCGCCTTCGTTAATAGGTTTGTTTGCCGGTATTTTGAATTTCTCGCGGAACTTTTTCTCTGCAAAAGCAGTTAGTCCTTTTTTATCTTTTAAAAAGTCTTTTTCTGTAATGGTCTTTCCGGTTTCGGCATGAACAAGTATGGAGCGTAAGCCGCTATATCCGTGGGCACCGCCGGTAAAGGTGTAATGTTTTAAAGTGATGTTGATAACCTTGTCCGAATGATAGGCTATTTGTCCGTCAATACTGGCTTCCCATACCGGCATGTGGTCATCCGGGAATTGGGTGGTCACATCTGTATACGATTTGATGAATAAATCCATCAGCTGGGTGTAGTTGGAAGCATTGTACGGTTTTTCGCCAAAATAGATAATCTCCCGTACCGTATTGAATACGGCATTGTTGATGCTGTCCTCAACTACAGGACTGTTTTCGGCTATAGGAACATTGATTTTTACCTGGGTACAGGAGGAATCACAAGGTGTTTTACTCTGTTTTTCATATACGATATTCTCGAATTGTATTTCTTTTTTCTGGCAGCTGACTGTTAAAAGTCCGATTAGAAGAAAATAAGCGATATGTTTCATGGTAAAAATGTGTTAATAATTCATAAAGGTACAATTTTCTATATTGTCAACAGAAAATAAAGGGTAAATTTGCTTAGTTTATTTGGTAAATAAAGAACAGATTTATGAAATTTAATACAAAAGCTATACATGGTGGTCAGCACCATGATCCCAGTACAGGGGCTGTAATGCCGCCTGTATATCAGACCTCTACGTATGTACAGACAAGTCCTGGTGTGCCTTTGAATGAGTACGAATACAGCCGTGCAGCGAATCCTACAAGAACAGCTTTGGAAAATGCCTTAGCCAGTATTGAAAACGGAACACGCGGTTTGGCTTTTTCTTCAGGTCTTGCGGCTACCGATTGCGTTTTGAGATCGTTAAAAGCAGGTGATGAAGTAATTGCAATGGACGATTTATACGGTGGAACATACAGAATGTTTACCCGTATCTATAAAGATTCCGGAATTGTTTTCCATTTTGTGGATATGAATGATCTGGGAAAATTCGAATCGTTGATTAATGCCAATACCAAATTGGTTTGGGTGGAAACACCAACGAATCCTTTGATGAAACTGGCCGATATTGCAGCTATTGCAGCCATTACGCAAAAACATAAAATCATTTTTGCAGTCGATAATACGTTTGCAACGCCTTATCTTCAAAAACCGTTGGATCTGGGAGCGGATATTGTAATGCACTCGGCGACAAAATATTTAGGAGGACACTCCGATGTGATTGCCGGAGCGTTGATTGTGAAAGATAAAGCATTGGGTGACCAATTGCATTTTCAGCAATTTGCAACCGGAGCCACATTAGGACCACAGGATTCGTTCCTGGTACTAAGAGGAATTAAAACCCTGCATTTAAGAGTACAAAGACATTGTGAAAACGGTGCTAAAGTAGCGGAATTTTTAGTGAACCATCCTAAGGTTGAAAAAGTGTATTACCCTGGACTGGAATCACATCCTTTTCATGAAATTGCTAAAAAACAAATGATTGGCGGTTTTGGCGGAATGGTAACATTTACATTCAAGTCCGGCAAGAAAGAAGATGCGATTGACTTCCTTGAAAAAGTGGCAGTATTCACTTTGGCGGAATCATTAGGCGGAGTAGAATCGTTAGCGAACCATCCGGCCTTAATGACGCATGCTTCGATACCGGAAGACAAACGTAAGGAAATTGGTATTTCGGATGACCTGGTACGTTTGAGCGTTGGGGTAGAGGATATCGATGATCTTATCGAAGACTTAAAACAGGCTTTAGCATAAGCGCCATTAAAATACAAGCACAAAAAAACCGGGAATCTCCCGGTTTTTTTATTGTTATCGTGTACTGTTAATTCAGGTAGTAGATATAACCTACGTTTAACCAGACTAACCAGTCGTTTGCTTTGTTTTCTGTGTAGATGTTCGGATCAGGATTTAAACCGTCAACCCAGTTGGAGAAATAATACTGGAAACGTAAATCAATCATTAAGTCCGATAATTCCGTTAGTTTATAACGTGTTCCGACACTGGAAACGATTGACCATGCATTGCCACCGTCATTTTTCACAGCGCCCATATATTTTGTAGGCGTTACATTAGGATTGGTACCCAGGTTTGGCCCTAAAGTAGAATACGCTTCGGTATCGTAAAAGCTGAAATGTGCACCCAGACTCACAAACGGAGCCCATGCACCCGGAGTAACGGAGAAATCACGAATACTCAAAGGGAAATATTCCAGCTGCATTCCAACGTCGGTTACAGCAGTCGAACCTCGCATCCCTCTAAGCTGATTGGCCATAACAGACTGTTTGCTGTCCTGTACCCATTGCCCGAAATGTTTCAGTTTTGTTTTGCTGTATGATAATTCTGTACGAAGTTTGAAGTGATCGTTGAAATATGTTTCAGGAGTATAACAATTACATTCGGCGCGGTATGAAAAGTTGAGATAATGCACAATACCAACTCCAAAACCGGTATTACCGGCATCGGTTTTAAAATCGCTTCTTTCTCCATAATCAGACTGGAAAGCCACAGGACCGGCGATAACCCCAATTTCATGAGAAAAACCAAACTGAGCTTTTACGGAATAACTGGTTCCTAAAGCCAGAGCTAATAGGAGGTTTACAATTTTTCTAGGCATTTTCACTAAAAAATAATAACTTTTCTTGACAAATATATAAAAACATATTTCACCGTAATAAAAAAATGATAATATGTTGAAAATATAATGGATAAAACCAAAATGTTGCTTTGAGGTTAACAAAACAATCCTTCTTTTTAAAGATAGTGAATCTTTGTGATAAGAATTATACAAAAGAGAAAATAATTGCGTTTTAGTCTATATTTGTAAATCAATATTCCGTTAATGAAAAAAACACTTTATATTTTTTTAATACTGATTACCACTGTTAGTTCATTCGCCCAGCAAAATCAATTGTGGAGAGGTTTTTTTTCGTATGCGGAAGTAACTGATATTGCAGCAACTCCAATACGGGTTTTTACGTCTTCCGAAAATGCGGTTTTCTCGAAAAGCCTGATTACAAATGAACTGAAGACCACCACATCAATTAACGGACTTAAAGCCGAAACGATAACGGCTTTGCATTTTAGTGTCACGAAGAATAAAACATTTGTCGGGAATAATAACGGCTTGCTGCTGATTGTCAATGAAGCGGACGGCAGCATTTTTAATGTTGTGGATATTGTGAACAAGCCTTCGATAGCACCCAATAAGAAAAAAATAAACCACCTGTATGAAAGTGACGGAAAGCTTTATATTTCCTGCGATTTCGGAGTATGTGTGTACAATCTTGCCACTTCAGAGTTTGGTGATACCTATTTTATTGGTCCGGCCGGACAGGAAGTGGAAGTTTTGCAAACCACTATATTTAACGGTTTCATCTATGCCGTAACCCGGAATAACGGTATCCGTAGAGCAAGTGTGGGGAATCCCAATTTAGTGGATTTTGCACAATGGCAGGAATTTGATTCCGGAAGCTGGCTGGGAGCGGTGACCTTAAATAATAAATTATTCCTGGCGAATACCAATAACCGTATTTACAGTTATACCAATGCGGCGATCCAGGAAGTTTATACCACCGGACAACAGGCTGTCAATTTTAAGGCTGCCAATGATAAACTGGTGTATACCTCGGCAAATCATGTTTATGTTTTTGATAATGTAATGGTCTTGCAGGCGCATATTACCCAGATTCCGGATGTCGTAACAACCTTTACCTGTGCTGTTGCTGCCGGGAACAATATTTTTATCGGGACAAAAGACAGGGGGATGTTCAGTACAACGGTACTGAACCCGATGAGCTTTGAGAATAACACCCCGAACGGACCTTTTAAAAACAGGATCTTTTCACTGAAAAAAGCGCCGAGTGCTTTATGGGCAGTGTATGGTGATTATACCAGAACCTATAATCCGTATCCGTTGGATTCTTACGGGATCAGTAAGTTTGTGGACAATGTCGGCTGGTCGCTAATTCCCTATGAAAACCTGGCAGAGGCAAAATCACTGAGCCGTATTGCGGTTAACCCGAATAACGAGAACCAGGTTTTTGTAAGTTCTTTTTATTCCGGACTTTTAAAGATAGAAGGCAACAGTTTGTCCGCTCTTTACACCAATTTGAATACCGGAACAAACGGACTGGAATCATTGTTACCGCCGCCGGTTAATGATGTAAGGGTAAACGGACCGGCTTTTGATAAAAAAGGAAACCTGTGGATGACAAACAGCAGGGTCAATAAAGGCTTAAAAGTTTTAAAGACCGATAACCAATGGGCTTCTTACGATTTGAGCAACGTAACGGTAGCGCCCAAAGACGATAGTTACAGTACTATTGTTGTGGATAAGAACAATACCAAATGGATCCCGTCTTTATATAATGGGGTGATTGCCTTTAATGAAAACTACGGGAACAAATTTATACTGATCAAAACAGGTGCCGATGAGGGAAATCTTCCGGATAATGATGTGAGAGCAGTGGCAATCGATACGAAGAACCAATTGTGGATCGGTACCTATAAAGGGTTGAGAATATTGCCGAGTGTCGATCGGTTTTTAAGTGAAACAACACTAACAACAAATGCGATTATCATTCTGGAAGACAATCTGGCTCAGGAGCTTTTCTATCAGCAGAGTATCACGGATATTGCTGTAGACGGGTCCAATAATAAATGGATAGCGATTGCAGATGCCGGTGTTTTTCAGGTTTCTCCAAACGGACAAAGTGTACTGCACAAGTTTACAAAAGAAAACTCACCGTTGCCAAGTAACAATATCAACGATATTGAAATTGACGGCGTCACCGGAGAAGTGTTTTTTGCCACCGATAAAGGGCTGGTTTCTTTTAAAGGAACAGCAACAAAGGCCAATGATGACCTGAACAATGTATATGTGTTTCCAAACCCGGTACGTCCCGGATTTAGCGGCGAGGTAAACATCAGCGGACTGATTGACAAAGCCAATGTGAAAATCACCGATATTGAAGGAAACCTGGTTTTTGAAACCACCTCGCAGGGAGGAACGGTGATGTGGGATACTACGGCATTCGGAAAATATAAAGTAGCCTCCGGTGTTTACATGATTTTTATTGCTTCTGATGACGGTGCCGAAACAAAAGTGAAAAAAGTAATGATTATCCGTTAACGGCTATATTCCCGGATAATTGCCATTATTCCAATATTGTAAAAGATGCTTGTTAAAACAAAAGCAATCGTTCTTAGTGCCCTTAAATATCAGGAAAAAAGCCTGATCGTAAAATGCTTTACGGAATCGGACGGACTGAAATCCTATTTTGTGCAAAGTGCCTTTTCCGGCAAAAAGAGCAATCAGAAAATAGCCTATTTTCAACCGCTGACACTATTGGAAATAGAAGCGAGTCATAAGAACAAAGGAACGTTGGAGCGTTTTAAGGAAATCAAACTTTCAACGCCGTATGCTTCCAT